>CAVIRL010000014.1:0-31260 GCA_963645005.1 Prevotella sp. P5-108 | reverse complement strand
GCATTATGGAGATGCGCGGCTATGAGGTGGCACAGAAGTATGTGCGTTACCGTTATAAGAGAGAACTTACCAGAAAGTCCAACACGACTGACAACGGTATTCTGGCCCTGATCGAGCATCTGAATGAGGAAGTAAAGCAGGAAAACTCCAACAAGAACCCGGTCATCAACTCTACCCAGCGTGACTACATGGCGGGTGAGGTCAGCAAGGACTTAAGCCGCCGTGTTCTGCTCCCGGAGGAGATTGTGCGTGCCCATGAAGCGGGCATCATCCATTTCCACGATACCGATTATTTTGCACAGAAGGAGCACAACTGTGACCTGATCAATCTGGAGGATATGCTTCAGAATGGTACGGTGATCAGCGAGACCATGATCGAGAAGCCGCACAGCTTCTTCACGGCCTGCAATGTTACCACCCAGATCGTGGCACAGGTAGCCAGCAACCAGTATGGAGGTCAGTCCTTCTCCCTGGCACATCTTGCACCGTTCGTAGACATCAGCCGTCAGAAGCTTCGAAGGAATGTCATCGCAGAACGCGAGGAATGCGGCGAGGCCCTGGATGATGCCATCATCAACCGTGTGGTAGAGCGCAGGCTGCGCGAGGAGATCAAGAGCGGCATCCAGACCATCCAGTACCAGCTCATCACCCTGATGACCTGTAACGGCCAGGCACCGTTTGTGACCATGTTCATGTATCTGGACGAGGTTCCGGAGGGCCGCACCCGTGACGATCTGGCCATGATCATCGAGGAGGTCATGATCCAGAGAATGCAGGGTGTCAAGAATGAGAAGGGCGTGTGGATCACCCCGGCCTTCCCGAAGCTGATCTACGTTCTGGATGAGGACAACATCACCGAGGATTCCAAATACTGGTATTTAACCGAGCTTGCAGCAAAATGCACCGCCAAGCGTATGGTGCCGGATTACATTTCTGCAAAGATCATGAAGGAGCTGAAGGGCGGAAACGTGTATACCTGCATGGGCTGTCGTTCCTTCCTGACGGTAGAGGATTCCCAGAGAAATCCGGACGGAAGCCACAAGTTCTACGGCCGTTTCAACCAGGGTGTTGTCACCATCAACCTGGTGGATGTAGCCTGCTCCTCTGAGGGCGACATGGACCGCTTCTGGGCGATTTTTGAGGACCGCCTGGAGCTGTGCCACCGCGCACTGCGCTGCCGTCATGAGCGTCTGCTCGGAACCATCTCCGACGTAGCTCCGATCCTGTGGCAGAATGGCGCCCTGGCCAGACTGAAAAAGGGCGAGACCATCGACAAGCTGCTGTTTAACGGTTATTCCACCATCTCCTTGGGCTACTGCGGCCTCCATGAGATGTGCGTGCGCATGACCGGAAAGTCTCATACCGATCCGTCCGCAAAGCCCTTTGCACTGGCTGTTATGCAGAAGATGAACGACAAGTGCAGGGAGTGGAAAGAGGCAGAGAACATCAGCTACTCCGTATACGGAACCCCGATGGAGTCCACCACCTACAAATTTGCGAAATGCTTACAGAAACGCTTCGGCATCATCCCGGGCGTAACCGATAAGAACTACATTACCAACAGCTACCATGTTCATGTAACCGAGGAGATCGATGCCTTCAGCAAGCTGAAATTCGAGTCTGAATTCCAGAAGCTGTCCCCGGGCGGTGCCATCAGCTACGTGGAAGTACCGAATATGCAGCAGAATATCCCGGCAGTCCTGTCTGTCATGAAGTTCATCTATGAGAACATCATGTACGCAGAGCTGAATACCAAGAGTGATTACTGCGAATGCTGCGGCTACGGCGGCGAGATCAAGATCGTCGAGGATGAGTCCGGCAAGCTGGTATGGGAGTGCCCGAACTGCGGCAACCGCGACCAGGATAAGATGTCCGTTGCGCGCCGTACCTGCGGCTACATCGGAACCCAGTTCTGGAATCAGGGCCGTACCCAGGAAATCCGTGACCGGGTGCTGCATCTGTAGATCGAAATCAAAAAGGACTGTCACGATTGTGACAGTCCTTTTTTCGATAAATCTGTTATACTCCATATACGCGTTTCATTTCTTCCATGTCCGCCATGTCAGCGCCCATCTTGCTGACGGTCAGTGCAGCGTAGTCGGCGGAGAAGTTCAGGAAACGGGTAAGCTCTTCTTCGGAAAGAACAGAGAGAGCTTCCGTTTCGTATCCGCCGCGGGTCAGTTGAAAGAGAAAAGAGCCGATGAAGGAATCCCCGGCGCCGGTGGTATCGACAACCTGTGACACCTTCCGTCCGGGAGTATGGGCAGAGGCATTTCTGGTATAGACGGAGGCACCGTCTGCTCCTCTGGTCAGGATGACCATGCGGCAGCGACCCTGCAGCAGGTGCTCGATCGCATCGGATTCTTCCCGGAAACCGGTTACAAACGATATCTCATCATCAGAGAGCTTGATCAGATCTGCCATTGGCAGAAATTCCCGAATGGCCTTCTGACAGGATTCGGCACAATCCCAGAGCGGAAGACGGACGTTGGGGTCAAAGCTGATCAGGATCCCCCGCTCCTGCGCCATCCGGAGAAGCTTTTCGTGAGCACGGCGCACCGGGGCATCTACGAGATCGACTGAGCAGAAGTGAACTGCCGCAGTATCGGTCAGCATATCCTCTGTGATCTGCTCTGGTGAAAGGAACAGGTCGGCGCTGGGATTCCGGAAAAAGGAAAATTCCCGGTTACCGGATGCGTCCAGGGAAACGAAGGCAAGACCTGTATTGGCCTTGGCCGTGCGGAATACGTAAGCTGTGTCAACTCCGTTGCTTTGCAGCACATCGCAGATATGGGCTCCGAATGCATCTTCGCCGATCTGGGAGATCATGGCTCCGCGTCCGCCAAGCCTGCTGACGGCTGTGACAACGTTGGCCGGAGCGCCTCCGGCAACACGACGGAATTCCGTCACCTCCTTCAGGGCGCAGCCTTTTTCCTTCGGTACAAAATCGATCAGTAATTCTCCGATGGCAATAACCTTTTTCATATTCTATCTTTTCTCCTGACTATTATTCATGATGATGTCGCTGTCAGACGGCCGTCCGTCTGTTTCCCGGTAAATCATTTTTAGATCCAGTCTGTTTTCATGGGCTTCAGTTCATAGAGCTGTATGCTGCCGGAGCCGTTCAGGGTCAGTGTACGGCTGTACTTTTCCGCATTCTGCGGGTAGAAGCGTGTACTCATGACGTGTTCGCCGTTCTGAAGGAACAATTCCAGGGATGAGGTATCCATCAGGATCTGAAGCTCCTTTAATTCCCTGATCCTGACATGGCGGCAGACCCTGCCAAAACCGGCTTCCTGACTCAGATGGAGTGTAAACAGCCCGTCTGACCAGGACAGCTCTGCAGCATTTCCGATGGAAAGCTGAAGAAAGCTGCCGCGATTTTCAATCCGGAGCTCAGCCATGGCACCAGTCTGTATGCAGAAGGAGCCATCAAAGGAATGGCAGCTCTGGCCGGTGCGAAGCTGCATAAGCTCCCGGATGGGGGTCTGGAGCAGTTGTCTGCCATTCCAGTGCAGCTCATGGGGGACACTCATGCCATGCTGCCAGCCGCTCTGATCTGCAGTCGGGTTTGTGTAATCTGCATCCGGCATACCCATCCAGCCGAGCAGGATCCGGCGTCCGTCCGGTGCCTCAAAGGTCTGCGGTGCATAAAAATCAAAGCCGGCATCCAGCTCCTGGTATTCACCCAGGGTGTAGGCACTGCGAAAATCTCCGTACAGAGGAAAGTAGCCGCAGCTGTATACATTCTGAAAGCGGCAGTCTTCGTGGGCGATGCCCTGGGGGGAGGTCATCACGATCCACTGACCGTCCAGACAGAACAGATCCGGACATTCCCACATGAAGCCGAAGGGCTCCGGTGTGCGGATGGTATTGATGTGATTCCAGTGAAGTCTGTCTTCGGAGGCAAACACCAGGATCTCACCGATATCCTCTCTGGTGCGTGCTCCAAGCACCATATAATAATGCCCCTCGAAGCAGAAAACCTTTGGATCGCGGACGTGGCAGCTCAGGCCGGCCGGATAATCCTTGTTTTCGAGGAGACAGAGATTGCTGTCGGCCCGGATCCCGTCCCGGGTTACGGCGAGTCCTACATTGTGTCCGCGCCCTTCGTAAATATAATCATAATTGCCTGGATGCTTGACATTGCCGGTATAGTACAGATAGAGCCGGTCTGCCTCTGCCAGGGCCGAGCCGGAATAAACTCCGTTTTGATCCCATGCATCGGTGGGGAAGAGAAAGACCGGATGCTGGGTCCAGGACAATAGGTTGGGACTGCTGAAATGTCCCCAGAAGATCTGGCCTCTGTGAGCATCCAAAGGGCTGTACTGATAAAAAACATGATACCGTCCCTGGTAATAGCAAAGTCCGTTGGGATCGTTCATCCATCCGGCGGGAGGCATCAGATGAAAGCCGAAGCGATAGGAATCCTCCGTCCGCTTCAAGGCGGCCTCCTTTTCTGCGAGGATAATGCGCTGTTTCAGTTTTTCTCGTTGTGCCTGCATGAATAAGCCTCCTGATTTTTCCTAGATGATATGGGGATACTCCGCTGCTGCCGGCGCAATGCGCAAACAGCAGCGATACCCGGTTTTAGCGGGTGATGGTAAGCAGTGCTTCGCCTGCCTTGATATCTCTGCCGGTCAGAGGCAGGACATCTGTATAGTTCGGGGTATTGGAAACAATGACCGGGGTGATCGTGCGGAAGCCTTCTGCCTCGATCGCGCGGATGTCGAATTCCATAAGCAGATCGCCTGCCTTGACCTCCTGACCCTGGACACAGTGCGGGGTGTAGTGTTTTCCGTTCAGTTTTACGGTATCAATGCCGATATGAATGATCAGCTCTGCACCGTTTTTGCCGGTCAGACCGATGGCATGTCCCATCAGTGCGCTCACGGTTGCGTCAAAGGGAGCATAGACCAGACCTTCCGACGGTTCTATGGCGGCACCCTTTCCGAGGATTTCTGCCGCAAAGGCATCATCACCGGTATCAGCCAGAGATACGGCTTTGCCGCTCAGCGGGGAAAGAACGCAGATGCTGTCCTCTTTCGGCTGCGGCTCTGTGAAGGCCGGGGCAGCAGTTTTTTCGTCAGCCTTTTCAGCCGGGTGCTCCGTGCCCTCCGGCTGGGTGTTCCGGTAGCCGAATACCCAGGTCAATGCAAAGGATACGGCGGCAGAGATCAGGAACATCAGAATGTATTTGACCGGGGCATTCAGACATAACAGGATGCCGAAGATGCCGGTAACACCGGTGCCTGTGGCTCCGAGGGATGCGATGGAAGCGAACATGGCACCGCATCCGCCGCCGATGCAGGCACAGACAAAGGGACGGAAAAACCGCATGTTGACACCAAAGATCGCAGGCTCCGTGATTCCCATAAATGCAGACAGGGAGGACGGAAGTGCCATGGCTTTTAATTTGCTGTCACGGGTTTTGAGCGCAACTGCCAGAGCAGCAGCACCCTGGGCTACATTTGCGGAGGATGCCAGAGGCAGCCAGTAGGTACATCCAAATTCCTTGATCTGTCCCAGGTCGATGATCGTGTACATATGGTGGATGCCGGTCACAACCGTCGGAGCGTACAGGGCGCCCATGATCAGGGAACCGATTCCGAAGGGAAGGGAGATCAGCGTCTGGATGCCGTTGATGATGCTGCTTTCCACTACATTGAAGGCCGGACCGATCATGGTCATGGTCAGAAAGCCGGTCACGAATACGGAAACAAGCGGGGTGATGAACAGATCCAGCATGGCAGGAACCCGTTTATGAAGCCATTTTTCGATGCTTGCCATGATAAACACGGCGATGATGACGGAAATAACATGTCCCTGATAGCCTACAAGCGGGACATTCCAGATGCCGAAGACATCGAGATATTCATTGACACCGCCGGTCATAGTCCAGGCATTCTGCAGGTTCGGATGTACCATGATCATACCGATGACGCCGCCGAGATATGGGTTGCCGCCGAAAACCTTTGCGCCGGAAAAACCGATCAGCACCGGCAGAAATACATAGGCTGTGTTGGCAAACATATTTGCTAGGATAAACAGAGCACTCTGGTTAGAAAGCCGGATGTATCCGTTATTGATCAGGAAATTCAGGGATTCCATGATGCCCATCAGGAAACCGGAGGCAACAATGGCTGGGATGATCGGCACAAAAATGTCTCCCAGTGTCTTGATAAAACGCTGAAGCGGGTTGGCTCTGCCGGCAGCGGCCTGCTTGACCTCTTCCTTGGATGCGGCTGTGATGCCGCCCAGAGCGATGAATTCCTCATAAACCTTGTTTACGACACCGGTTCCGAAAATGATCTGCAGCTGTCCGGATGCCTCAAATACACCCTTCACGCCCTCTGCATCTTCTAATGCCTTCTTGTTTACCTTTGTGTTGTCTGCAATGACCAGGCGAAGTCTGGTAGCGCAGTGAGCTGCGGAAACAATATTGTCTTTACCCCCGACATACCGGATTGTTTCGTCTGCTGCTTTCCTGTAATCCATAGAACGACCTCCATTCTCCATTATATGAAACAATATAAAACTTATTAGATGATATGTGAAAATGTTCACATGTGTCTGAGTACAGTATAGCAGATATACTTCCAATTACAATGGGCCTGTTTCACAAAAAGAGGGGGAAAATATATACAAAATAGACAAAAATACAAGGGATAAACCGAAATAAGTGTATGAAACCACGTTTCATAATGGAATGAAAAAGATGTGCCGGAGGCACATCCTTTTTAAAGCAGTGCGGGGCTCACGGTCAGCAGGTTTCCTGACTGATCACCTCGAATCCCATTTTCAGTTTTTTCTTCATATCAATACCGGTTTCGATCATCTTGATCAGCATATCCGCACCCTCAATGCCGGTGGATTTGTAAAACAGATGTGTTGTGGTGAGATGTGGTTCTACGATTTCTGTCATACGGGAATGACCGATGCCGGTGATGCCGACATCCTGCGGGATCCGTCTGCCGGTCCCCTTCAGATACTGCATGGCTCCGATGGCGATCGTATCGGTTGCGCATACGATGCCGTCAAGCTCCGGAGCCTGCGTGAAAAGCCGCTGGGCAGCATCATAACCGGATTCGAGACTGAACTCGGAATAGGCAATGCGGTCTTCGGAAAACTCCAGCTGGTGCTTTAACAGGGTGTCACGGTAGGCACGCATACGGGCATTTCCCGCGGCAAGGTCATTGGCCGTGACCATGATGGCTCCGATCCGTTTGTGTCCGCGGCAGATCAGCTGCTCGGTCATGGCTGCTGCGGCACCGTAGTCATCGTGGAAGACGCAGGAAAATCCTTCGGCCTCCTGGGAGAGAATGACAACCGGAATCCGCAGGGACTGCAGAAGCCGGAAATGCTCCTCTGTTAAAATGGTTGCGCTGAAGATGAGTCCGGCCAGTTCATCCTGCTGAAAGGATCGGAGATACTCCAGCTCCCGTTCCACACTGTTTTCCGTGTCGGCCAGCAGCATGCGGTACCCCTTCTGGTTGAGTACCTGTGAAATGCCGGAAACCATGCGGGAAATGCTCTCGGAATTGATTTTTGGGATTATAATGCCGACGGTGGGACTTTTTTCAGCAGGCTGTGTACCTCCGCGGCTTGGCGCATAGCCGGTCTCCTCTATGACCTTGCGGATCTTTTCTTTTTTTTCCTCGCTGACATAGCCATGGTTGAAATAACGGGAAACGCAGGCCTTGGAAACATCGGCAAGCTGTGCGATTTCAGTGATTGTCATAAATGGTTCCTCGTATTGGTTGGTGGTAATGATAAGCTGCCCTCTGCGCAGCATGTGAACTTCTGATATTATACCGCAGGCATCCGGCAAAATCCAGCTGCCCAGACTGCAATTCTGACGATTTTATGAAAATTATGGTGCGTACACCTGCTTGCCTTGCACCTAATGAAAATAAATGTTATACTGTCGTGGTAAATTACCCGTATTGCGGCCGTCAGGGTCAGCCGGGCGAAAAATACCCCGGCTTGCGAGAGGAAAAACGCGGGCTTTGCGGCTCTGCGGATGAAAGGAATCCCATGTCTTCAAATAACGAATACGCGATCCAGGTACAGGACGTGAGCAAGATATACAAGCTGTATGACAAGCCGATCGACCGGCTGAAGGAGTCTCTCAGCTTAACCCATAAAAACTACCATAAGGACTTCTTTGCGCTGAGCAATATTTCATTCAATGTAAAGAAGGGCGAGTCGGTAGGCATCATCGGAACCAACGGTTCCGGAAAATCAACCATATTAAAGATCATCACCGGAGTGCTGACGCCGACCGCCGGCCAGGTCCGGGTGAGCGGAGTTATCTCGGCGCTTCTGGAGTTGGGAGCGGGCTTCAACATGGATTACACCGGCATTGAGAATATCTACATGAACGGAACCATGATGGGCTTCTCCAAAAAGCAGATGGATGAGAAGCTGCCGGATATTCTGGAGTTTGCGGATATCGGAAACTTCGTGTACCAGCCGGTGAAAACCTATTCCAGCGGTATGTTTGTACGGCTGGCTTTTGCGCTGTCCATCAATGTAGAGCCGGAGATCCTTATTGTGGATGAGGCACTTTCCGTGGGAGATGTGTTCTTCCAGTCCAAGTGCTACCGCCGCATGGAGGAGATCCGGAAGAATGGAACCACCATCCTTATGGTTACCCACGATATGGGCAGTGTCATCAAATACTGCGACCGGGTAGTGCTCTTAAACAAGGGCCATTATGTGGCGGAGGGCGCACCGGGCAAGATGGTGGACTTGTATAAGAAGATTCTGGCCAACCAGATGGATGATCTGGAGGAGGAGCTGCTGGAAATGAATGATTTTTCCGGCGGGATGGATGACGGAGCGGATGTGCACGGTGCAGCTGACGGAAAAAGAGCAGGAGCCCGTTCGGCCGGCAGTGCGCACAAGGCCGGTGGAGAAGCTGCCGGTGAAACCGAAGATGAAAATCCGGGCACAGGCACCGATGCTGCTTCCGGCACAACAGGCCATGCTCGCAAAAAACACAGCGGCCTCATGAAGGACAGGATCACCATCAACCCCAACCGCACCGAGTACGGCAACGGCAAGGCTGAGATCTACGACCTGGGCATGTTTGATGAGCGGGGCAACTTGACGAATCTGCTGTTGAAGGGTGAGTATTTCACCATCAAAGAGAAGATCCGCTTTCACGACAGGATCCAGGCCCCGATCTTTACCTATACCATTAAAGATAAGAAGGGCGCGGATTTAACCGGCACCAACACGATGTTTGAGGGAGCGGAGATCCGTCCGGTGAAGAACGGTGACGAGTACGAGGTGAATTTCCGCCAGAAGATGACGCTTCAGGGCGGCGAGTATCTGCTTTCCATGAGCTGCACCGGCTTTGAGCAGGGAGAGCACACGGTGTACCACCGTCTGTATGATGTGGCGAACATCACGGTTATTTCCAATAAGAATACCGTAGGTGTTTATGATATGGAATCCGAGGTGGAGGCAGTGCTGAAACCGGCGGGCTCCGGCAATACGGAAGCTGAGAATGCGTGAGTCCCGAAACGACCGGCGCTGAACGCGGACATGGCTGAAACACGAACGTGAACATAAGAAAGAGGTTTTTGGAACATGAGAAAGATCGATGATGAGATACAGGCGCTCCTTTCTGAGCACCGCGGAGATATCCGGTCCATCTTGAAGGACAACCACCGGCTGGATCTTTTGTATGCCCTCTCTTCCCAGCGGGAACTGCTGTTAGAGTGGTATGACTTTGAGCCGGAGGCAGAGGTTCTGCAGGTGGGGGCTGATTACGGCGCACTGACGGGGCTCCTCCGCTCCAGCGTAAGGGCAGTGACGGTGCTGGATGACACTGAGAACGCTCTGGAGACGGTGCGTCAGCGTTATCCGGGCGCAGCCAACATCCATTACTGCAGGAATAGTCTGGCCGGTTATGCGGCAGAGGCCTGCGCAGAGGGCAAAAAGTATGACTATGTGATCTTTGTGGGCACCCTGGCGGCTCCCTACGATAAGCACATCCATGCGGCAAAGTCTCTGTTAAAGCCGGAGGGTATCCTGGTCGTGGCTGCGGCCAATGCCCTTGGCATGAAATATTTTGCCGGAAGCACCGAGGAAGAGAATGCCATGACCAGACGGCAGTTGACCGAGCTGCTCTGCGGCGGCAAAGAGTCCCAGACCATGGCAGATAAGCGCGGTGCACTGAAATTCTATTATCCGATGCCGGACTACAAGACTCCGGTGAGCATTTATTCCGATGCCTATCTGCCGAAGAAGGGGGACCTGACCCGGGTAACCCCGGCTTACGATTATCCGCCGTACCACATGATGGAGCAGGGCGAGAAGTTTGACACGGTCTGCGAGGCGGGCCTGTTTGACCTGTATGCCAACTCCTATCTGGTATTCTGGAGCGCAGATCCGAAGCAGCTTCAGAAGGATGACGAGCGGATCTTCATTAAATATAACAAGACAAGAAGAGAAGAGTTCCAGATCAAGACCTGTATCTGCGAGCGGAATGTGACCGGTGCAGCAGCAAATGCGACCGGAGCCGGTGCGGCAGCCGATATGTCTGGAGCCGGAGCGGCAGGCAGCAGGGAGCGATATGTCGAGAAGGCCGCTCTGAGCCTTGCCGGCAGCGCCCATATCTCTTCCTTCAAAGAAAAATATGAGAAGCTGACAAAGCAGCACCGCACCTTACAGGTGGCAGAGCCGAAGTTTGCCGAGCACCGCAATTCCGTATTCTTCCCGTATCTGGTGGGAGAGACTTGTGCGGAAAAGCTGGGCGAGCAGTTAGAGGGCGGACAGCTTCCGCTGGATGTGCTGCAGATCGTTATGAACCAGATCTACGACATCAGCCCGGAGTGCCGCAGTGCCTTTACCCGGACAGCAGAGTTTGACGAGGTGTTTGGCGCAGACCTGACGGAGGAGGAGCAGAAGCTTCTGCTTTCCGATACCGCCTGCGAGGTCTCCAACATTGATGCTCTCTTTGAAAATATGCTGATGACCAGGGAAGGCATCTACTGCCTGGATTACGAGTGGGTATTCCTGTTCCCGGTTCCGGAGCATTTTGTGAAGTACCGCATTCTGTACTATTTCTATGAACAGTACAGCAGCGTGTTAAAACAGCTGACCTTGGAGCAGATCCTGGGTTACTTCGGCATCACGCCGGAGCTGGCTGAGGTGTACCGCAAGATGGAAACGAACTTCCAGAACTATGTACACGGCGAGAATCAGGAGCTGTATCTGGGCAACTACATGGTTTATTCCCGCACGGTCCGGGACATCCGCCAGACCGAGAGCGACCTGGCCAGAGCAAGAGAGCGCATTGAGCAGATGAAGATCCACAGCCGTGAAAAAGATGTGACCATCCGCAAGATCACCGAGGTGCAGCGTCTGACCAATAATCATGTCACCAACCTGGAAGCCATCATCCATAACCACGAGCATGAGATCGGGGAGATGGCAAAGACCTTAAATTACTTGAATAAGCATGAGGCAATTCTCTTTAAGATCCGCCGGAAGCTGGGCGACAAATTCAACCAGAAGTACCCGAAGGGATCCATAGAGCGAAAGAAGCTTCATTATAAAAAGGAATTCATGCTGCATCCGCTTCGTTCCATGAAGCTTTACTCCACACCGGAGGGAAGAAACCTGCGGGACGGTGATTTTAATATCGGTGAGATCTACCGGGAGCATGGACGACTGAAATTTGAGCAGGTGGAGAACCCGACGGTTTCTATCGTCATTCCGGTATACAATCAGATCCACTACACCTATGCGTGCCTGCTTTCTATTTTAGAGCACACGAAGGATGTTTCTTACGAGGTTATCATCGCGGATGATGTGTCCACGGATGCAACCGAACATCTTTCCGAGTATGCGGAAGGTCTGGTGATCTGCAGAAACAGTACAAACCAGGGCTTTTTGCGCAACTGCAACAACGCAGCGCGCCATGCCCGGGGGAAATATGTGATGTTCTTAAACAACGACACCCAGGTGACCGAGAACTGGCTGTCTTCCCTGGTGCAGCTCATTGAGTCTGACCCGGCCATCGGCATGGTGGGTTCCAAGCTGGTGTACCCGGACGGACGGCTGCAGGAGGCAGGCGGCATCATCTGGAGCGATGGTTCCGGCTGGAACTATGGCCGTCTGGATAACCCGGACAAGCCAGAGTATAACTACGTGAAGGATGTAGACTACATTTCCGGCGCGGCCATCTTACTGTCCAATGAGCTGTGGAACCAGATCGGCGGCTTTGACACCCGGTTTGCACCGGCTTACTGCGAGGATTCCGACCTGGCCTTCGAGGTCAGAAAGGCGGGCTACCGCGTGGTATACCAGCCGAAGTCCAGGGTCATCCACTTTGAGGGCGTTTCCAACGGCACCGATGTGCAGGGCACCGGACTGAAACGCTATCAGGTGGCAAACAGCAAGAAGCTGAAGGAAAAATGGGCTGATGAGTTCGCAAAACAGTGCGAGAACAACGGCAACCCGGATCCGTTCCGGGCAAGAGAGCGCAGCATGGGCAAGCCAATCATTCTGGTGGTGGACCATTATGTGCCGACCTACGACAAGGACGCAGGCTCCAAGACCACATACCAGTATTTGAAGATGTTCTTAAAGAAGGGCTATGTGGTAAAATTCCTGGGCGACAACTTCATGAACGAGGAGCCCTACACCAGCGAGCTGGAGCAGATGGGCATCGAGGTTTTATACGGACCGGAGTACCAGGTCAAGATCTGGGACTGGCTGCGTGACCATGGCGATGACATTGCGGTGGCTTATCTGAACCGTCCGCATATTGCATCCAAATACATTGATTACATTTTAGATAATACCGATATCAAGGTGATCTACTACGGTCACGACCTGCACTGGCTGCGGGAGAGCCGTGAGTACCAGATCACTAAGGATCCGAAGATCCGTGAGGATGCGGAATACTGGAAATCCGTCGAGTTTACGCTGATGAGCAAGGCGGCAGTGTCCTACTATCCGTCTTACATTGAGCGCGACGCGATCCATGAGATTGACCCGACTATCAACGTAAAAGATATCACCGCTTATGTCTTTGATGAGTTTAAGTCTGACATTCAGGAAGACTTTGCGAAGCGCAACGGACTCTTATTTGTCGGCGGCTTCGCGCATCCGCCGAATGCAGACGCGGTGCTCTGGTTCGCGAAGGATATCTATCCGCGCATCCGTCAGATGATGGAGGCAGCAGGCCAGGTTCCGCCGGAGTTTATTGTAGTTGGTTCCAAGGTGACCGACGAGATCAAGGCGCTGCAGCAGCCGGGCAACGGCATCATCATCAAGGGCTTTGTGTCTGAGGAAGAACTGAGTGAGCTGTATGCGACCTGCCGTGTGGTTGTGGTTCCGCTGCGTTACGGCGCAGGCGTGAAGGGCAAGGTGGTCGAGGCTATCTACAACGGCGCACCCATCGTCACCACGTCCATCGGCGCCGAGGGAATCCCGCAGGTAGAGGATGTCCTTTTGGTAGAAGATGAGCCGGAGGCATTTGCCGAGACCGTGACCAGACTGTACCAGAGCCCGGAGGGCTGCAAGGCACTCTGCGAGAAGACCCAGAGCTACATCCGCGCCCACTTCAGCATGGATGCGGCATGGAAGGTCATCGAGGACGATTTCAGAAGATAAAATCGTGGCGCACCAGAGAGCGCGCCAACGATGCAAAATTCAGGCTCCGGCATCTGCCGGAGCGCAAAAACAGACAAGACAGCCGCTTTGGCGGCACAGGAGGATAGAATGCAGGCAATTTTACTGGCCGGCGGTCTGGGAACCCGGCTTCGGAGCGTGGTAAGCGACCGTCCGAAGCCCATGGCCCTGATCGGCGAGAAGCCATTTATGGAGTATGTGGTGCACGAGCTTTCCAGACATGGCATCACAGATATCATCTTTGCCGTGGGCTACAAGGGCTCCATGGTGGAGGAGTATTTCGGGGACGGAAGCGGCTTTGCCGCGCCGGACGGAACCCCCATTACGGTTCATTACGCTTATGAGGAGGAACTTCTCGGCACGGCCGGAGCCATCAAAAATGCAGGCAGCTTTGTCACGGAGGACAGTTTTTTTGTCCTGAATGCGGATACCTTTTACCAGATCGATTACAGCCGCCTGGTGACCATGCAGCGAGAATCCGATCTGGATCTGGCACTGGTGCTCCGGGAGGTGCCGGACATTTCCCGGTACGGAGCAGCTGTGTTAACGAACGGTCGCCTCACCGGCTTTAACGAAAAGAGCGCGGAGGCGAAGCCGGGCACCATCAACGGCGGCGTGTACTTAATGAAGCGTGCCCTGCTTGATGAGATCCCGGCAGGAAAGGTTTCCCTGGAGAATGAGATGATCCCGAAGTGGCTTTCCGAGGGCCGCGCGTTAGGCGGCTTCGTGAATGACGGCTACTTCATCGACATCGGCATTCCGGAGGCCTATTATCAGTTTATTGCGGACGTAGAGAAAGGAGTAGTGATATGGTGATCAGGGGACGGGCACCGTTGCGCGTCAGCTTTGGCGGCGGCGGCACGGATGTAGCGCCATTCTGCGTGGAGCAGGGCGGAGCCATCATCGGCAGCACCATCAACAAATATGCGTACTGTTCCATCGTTCCGAGAGAGGATGACCAGATTATCGTACACTCTCTGGACTTTGACATGACAGTCAAATACAACGCGAAGGAGAACTTCGTTTACGATGGACGTCTCGATCTGGTCACCGCGGCTTTAAAGGCCATGGACATCAACCAGGGCTGTGAGGTTTATTTACAGTGTGACGCTCCGGCGGGTTCGGGCCTTGGAACCTCTTCCACTGTTATGGTTTCCCTGTTAACGGCCATGGCCCGCTGGAAGGGCGTGGAGATGGACGCTTACCGTCTGGCAGATCTGGCTTACCAGGTAGAGCGTGAGGATTTAAAGATCGACGGCGGCTACCAGGACCAGTATGCGGCAACCTTTGGCGGCATCAACTTTATTGAGTTTCATGGCCGCAACAACGTGGTGGTAAACCCGCTGCGCATTAAGAAGGATATTCTGCATGAGTTACAGTATAACCTGCTGTTATGCTATACCGGCAACATCCATGTGTCTGCGAATATCATCAAGGATCAGGTGAAAAACTACGAGAAGAAGGATGCCTTCGATGCCATGTGTGAGGTGAAGGCTCTGGCTTACGCCATGAAGGATGAGCTTCTGAAGGGCAATCTGCACAGCTTTGGTAAGCTTCTGGACTATGGCTGGCAGAGCAAGAAGCGCATGAGCAGCAAGATCACCAATCCGCAGATCGACGAGCTTTACGATGAGGCCATCAAGGCCGGTGCCCTGGGCGGCAAGCTCCTTGGTGCCGGAGGCGGCGGTTATCTTCTCATGTACTGCCCGTACAATGTAAAACATAAAGTGGCAGCCCGCATGGAGCAGATGGGCGGTCAGCTGGCTGACTGGAATTTTGAGCTGCGCGGTGCCCAGTCCTGGATCGCGGATGAGAACCGCTGGGACTACAATGAGGTGAAGGTTCATCTGCCGAACGGCGACTATGCGTTTAAGCTGTAGAGTCAGGGTAACTGTTCAGTACCTTCACAGTTACGAGTCAGGAAAAAGAAAACCGGGGCTGCTGCGATATGCGGACATGTTGGGACACAGTCTGCAGCGGCCCATGATAAGGATATAAGATGGAAAAAGTGATATTTCTGGACCGGGACGGTACACTGAATGAAGAGGTTAACTACCTGCACCGGAAAGAAGACCTGGTGCTCCTTCCGGGAGTACCGGAGGCATTAAAGGCATTTAAAGACCGGGGCTACAGGCTGGTGGTGATCACCAATCAGGCCGGGGTGGCCCGGGGTTACTATACCGAGGACGATGTGAAGGAGCTGCACCGCTATATGAATGAACTTTTAGCACAGCAGGGGGCAGAGATTGACGCGTTTTACTACTGTCCGCATCACCCGGAGCACGGCATTGGAACGTATAGGGTCCGGTGTCACTGCCGCAAGCCGGAGACCGGCATGTTTGAGATGGCAGAACAGGATTTTGCGGTGGATAAAGCAGCATCCTGGATGATCGGCGACAAGCTGATCGACATTGATGCCGGACGCAATTACGGAGTCCGCACAGTGCTGGTGGGAACCGGTTACGGTGCCGGAGTCCACGAAGAGCAGAAGAAAAAGGGAAGCTTCCCTTATGATCTGTACGCAAAAGATTTACTGGAGGCATACGATGAAATTAACAGAGAAACAGCAGGATATCTTTGAGGAACTGTTTGTACGCTACCCGGTCCTTAAGAAGAACCGGGAGGATATTTTAAAGGCATATGAGGTTCTGGAAACCTGCTATCGCATGGGCGGCAAGCTTCTGGCAGCCGGAAACGGCGGAAGCTGCGCGGATGCGGAACATATTGTTGGAGAACTGATGAAGGGCTTCAAAAAGTCCCGCCCGTTAAGCAGAGAACTGCAGCGACGCCTGGCTATGGAGGACACAGCCCATGGGGCAGAGCTGGCCCGCAGCCTTCAGGGCAGCTTAAGAGCCATTGCCCTGGACGGACATCCGGGGCTTTCCACAGCGTTCGCCAATGACGTGAACGGGGATATGATCTTTGCCCAGCAGGTCTGTGGATATGGGGATAAGGGAGATGTGTTCCTGGGGATATCTACCTCCGGAAACTCCAAAAATGTGGATTACGCAGTCACCGTTGCAAAAGCAAAGGGCTTAAGCGTCATCGGCCTGACCGGAAAGGACGGCGGCCTGCTGGGAAAGCGGGCCGATGTGGCCATCATTGTTCCGGAAACGGAGACCTTTAAGATTCAGGAGCTGCATCTGCCGGTTTATCATGCCCTGTGCCTGATGCTGGAAGAGGCATTTTTCGAAGAATAGGAAACACCACAAATTACGAATGAAACAGGAAGGAGACAAACGGCTATGACCAGTCATACCTTTGCAATCTGCGCCTATAAGGATTCGCCCTATCTGGATGCCTGCATCCATTCTCTGAAGCGGCAGTCGGTGAAGTCAAAGATCATTCTCTGCACTTCCACGCCCAGCCCGTTTCTGGAGGCCATGGCAAAGATCCACGACATCCCGCTGCATGTGCGGGACGGCAAGAGTGATATTCAGGATGACTGGAATTTCGCTTATGAGAAGGCAGATACCCGTCTGGTGACGATCGCCCATCAGGACGACTGTTACCACCGGGATTATGCGGCCCAGGTGCAGCGGTGCTGGGAACGGTACCCGGACACCACGGTGTTCACCACAGACTGCGCGATTTTAAAAGGGGGAAACCTGCAGAGACCCGGCCTGATCCAGTTTATCAAGATGCTCCTGCGTCTGCCGCTGCGTCTGCATAGACTGGCAGACCGGACTTTTGTGAAAAAGGCAGCGCTTATATTCGGCAATCCCATCATCTGTCCTTCCTGTACCTATGACAAAGAGGCGCTGGGGGCACCGCTGTTTGACTCGCCCTACAAATTTGCGCTGGACTGGGATACCATGTGGAAGCTGGCAGCGCGGCCGGGACGTTTCATCTGCGTGGAGCGTCCGCTGATCCGCTACCGGATCCATGACGGAGCTACCACAAAGGCCTGTATCGAAAACCACCGCCGCGGGGCCGACGAGACAGCCATGTATGAAAAAATCTGGCCGAAGCCGGTAGTAAGAGTGCTGATGCATTTTTACCGCAGGGCATATTCGGCATACGATAAAGCGTAGCAGCCTGGAATGACCGGAATGCAAAGCGGCGATGATGTTTCAGAGAAGCCGGATGGCAACAGAAAATTGGAGTATAATTATGGAAAAGATGGAATTTAGCGGAAAGCAGAAGGCGGAGGCCATGCAGTACCGGTGGACGAAAAAGGCAGATGTCTGGAAGACAGAAGCCCTGGTCCTGATCCTGCTGACAGCATTCGCCTTTGTGATCAACCGTCATATGGAGATCAAGGGTCTTTACATGGACGATCTCTACCAGTGGTTCTGCTTTAACGATAACCCGTTCATTGCGGCGGTATTTACCAGCGGCGGAACCCGTTTCCGTGCCCTCTATAACCTGGTGGCATGGACAGAAATGAAACTTTTCGGCACTCATGTGAACTGGTACGTGCCCTTTAATATTGTGCTGAACTCCTGCCTTGCGTACAATCTGTACCGCATGGCAAAACGGTTCAGCCATTCTGCGTATGTGGGGATTCTGTGCGCGGTCATGTTTTTAATGTCCCGCATGTCCTACTACCAGATCGGCCAGGCCCTGGGCCTGATGGAAACGATGGCCATGTGGATGGCGCTGGGAATTTTGTATTTTCTGTTAGAGTACCTGAGAGAAACGGATGAGACAGCCGCAGACAGGAGGTTTTATCCGGCGGTAGTTCTTTATTTCTGCGTCTGCCTGGTACATGAGCGCTACATGGTGCTGCTTCCGCTGTTTTATTTTTCCCTGCTCTTTAAACTGTCAAAGCACTGGAAGCTCTGGGCGGCTCCGACCGTTGGATTTGCCCTGATCCAGCTTCTCAGGTTTATCTTTATCGGAACCATTTCCCCGCCCGGAACCGGCGGGACCGATGTGGTGGATACCATGTCGGTGAGTTCCGTGATGCACTTTGTGTTAAGCCAGATCTGCTACATTTTCGGCATCAATGGAGGGCCGGAGCATTTAAACGGACAGAATTTCCGGGAAGCGCCGCTCTGGGTAACCCTCCTCATTGCGCTGGCTGACCTTATGATCGTGATGCTGGTGATCGCGTTTCTCATCCGGGTGCTTCACAAAGGAAAGAAGATGGTGCCGTACTTACAGAAGGCCTTTCTGTTTGTGGCCTTTATCGGAGCCTGCATCGTCTGCTCCAGCGTGACCATCCGCGTGGAGATGCGCTGGGTGTATGTTTCCCTGGCGGCAGCGCTGTTGTTCCTCTCCTGGATGTACGGCAGCCTGACCGAGCAGATGGCAAAGCGGGGCCGCTGGGTTCAGGCTCTCCCGTATCTGAGCCTGTTCACACTATATGTACTGTTTATGCTTCCAGTGGAGCATTATTACCGCGGTCTGTTCCCGAACCTTTACTACTGGGCAGACCAGGAGCGCTATAACACGCTGGCAGAGGAAACCTACGGACAGTACGGGGTTGGGATTTTCGGAAAGACCATCTACATTGTAGGGGATAAATTTGAGATGGATGATTTCACCCAGGCCGAGTTCTTCCGGGTATTTGACCGGTTAAACCGCGAGGACTGCGTGAAGGTTGTCCACATCAGGGATCTGCGGGAAATCGGCCTGATTACCGATGACATGCTGGTGATCCAGGAGGATCCGGAGAATAACCGGTTCCAGGATATCACCCATGCGGCATCCCTGTTTAAATGCCGCCCGATCTACGGCTTCTATGACGATGGCTGGTTGGACGAGCGGGCATCCGTTCAGGTCATGGCCGGAAGCACCGGAGAGATTCATTTGAACTTTAACTATCCGCGGGATCTCACGGACGACCAGTGGCTGACCGTGTATGTGGACGGCGAACCGACGGAATATATTAACTTTACGGAACAGAATGAGGAGTGCACGATCCAGACAGACCCGTATCAGCCGGTGACCCTGCGGTTCGAGAGCAATTTCTATGTACCGAACGCGTTGGAGAAACGTGGCGTGACACGGCTGGCCGTGCTTCTGAAGATGACGGCAGACTGATGGTTATCGTCTGCGCAGCGTGCGAATGGCAACGACGCATGGCTGAGGCCGGAATCTGTACTGGCCGACAGCGAATGAGTGAAACTGGCCGAGGCGGGAATCTGTACTGGCCGATAGCGGATGAGTGAAACTGGCTGAGACCGGAACCTGTACCGGTTGACAGCGGATGAGTGAAGCTGGCTGAGGTCGGAACCTGTACTGGCTGACAGCAAATGAGTGAAACTGGCTGAGGCCGCCCATGACAAGAGGAGTGCGGCGGTTTCAGCCATGATACCATACGGAGGAAAGAAGATGAAGGTTGTAATTCTGGCAGGCGGTCTGGGAACCCGGATCAGCGAAGAGAGCCATTTAAAGCCGAAGCCGATGATCGAGATCGGCGGACGCCCGATCCTGTGGCACATCATGAAATATTATTCTGAGTTCGGATTTCATGATTTTGTGATCTGTCTTGGATATAAGCAGTATGTTGTAAAGGAGTTTTTTGCAGATTATTTCCTGCATACCTCCGATGTGACCTTTGACTTGGCCAACAACAAGATGGAGGTTCACAATAACTATGCGGAGCCCTGGAAGGTAACGTTGGTGGACACCGGCCTGAACACCATGACCGGCGGCCGCGTAAAACGCATCCAGCCCTACATTGGTGATGAACCCTTTATGCTGACCTACGGCGATGGCGTGTGCAATGTTGATTTAAAGGGACTGGTAGAGTTCCACAAGTCCCATGGAAAGACAGCGACCATCACCACCGTCAGTATCGACCAGCAGAAGGGCGTTCTGGACATTGCTCCGGACAATACCATCCGTTCCTTCCGAGAGAAGGCAGCATCCGATGGTGCCATCATCAATGGTGGTTTCATGGTGCTGAATCCGGAAGTATTTTCCTATTTAAAGGATGACACCACCGTGTTTGAGCAGGAGCCGATGACCCGTCTGGCAGCGGAGGGACAGCTCATGTCCTTCTACCACGATGGTTTCTGGCAGTGCATGGATACCCAGCGGGAGATGCAGCTGCTAGAGAAGCTGTGGCAGTCTGGCAACGCGCCCTGGAAGATCTGGAAATCATAAGGAAAAACTTGCTGAAATGTCTGGCTGCCAAAGTAAGGGGCAGCAGGGAGAGTGAACGATGAAGTATGATTTAAATACATGCAGGGAATTTTATCAGGGAAAGCGTGTCCTGGTAACGGGCCACACCGGCTTTAAGGGTTCCTGGCTTTGCCGGATCCTGACGCTGGCCGGTGCCCGGGTGACTGGTTACGCAGCTGAGGCACCGACAGATCCGGCCCTGTTTTCCATCGCCGGACTGGCAGATACCATGGACAGCGTGATCGGAGATGTCCGGGATCTGAAGCATCTGAAGGAAGTCTTTGACCGGGTGCAGCCGGAGATTGTGCTGCATCTGGCGGCGCAGCCCATTGTGCGGGATTCCTACAAGGATCCGGTCTACACCTATGAGACGAACGTGATGGGTACGGTGAATGTGCTGGAGTGTGTGCGCCTGACCCCTTCCGTGAAGTCTTTTTTGAATGTGACTACCGATAAGGTCTATGAGAACCGGGAGTGGGAGTACGGCTACCGGGAATGCGATCCGTTAGATGGCTATGATCCGTATTCCAACAGCAAGTCCTGTTCGGAGCTGGTGACCCACAGCTACCAGAAGTCCTTCTTCGGGGACGGACACTGCGCCATTTCTACTGCCCGGGCGGGAAATGTCATTGGCGGCGGAGACTTCGCCAATGACCGGATCATCCCGGACTGTGTGCGGGCCATGGAGGCCGGCAAAGAGATCGTGGTGCGGAATCCTTATTCCACGAGACCCTTTCAGCATGTGCTGGAGCCGCTGTTTGCCTATCTGCAGATTGCCCAGAAGCAGTATGAGGATCCGGCATATCAGGGCTATTACAATGTGGGTCCGGATGAATGCGACTGCGTGACCACCGGCGAGCTGGTAACCCTGTTCTGTGAGCTCTGGGGCGAAGGCGCTTCCTGGGTGAACAAGCATGATGGAGGTCCCCATGAGGCAAACTTCTTAAAACTGGACTGTTCCAAAATCAAGAAGACCTTTGGCTGGAAGCCCCACTGGCACATTCAGGATGCCATTGAGAAGACCATTGTCTGGTCGAAGGCGTACCTGGCGGGCGAAGACATGCGGAACGTCATGGACCGGCAGATTGAAGCGTATTGAACATCAGGGAAACTGACAGACAGGAATCGAAAAGAGAACGATGATCGTTGGAAATTAAAGGAAAAGATCCGGGTGACTGGTGTACAGGCGCACGGAAGATCAGGAGATGGATTTATGGAAAAAACACAGGAGCAGGCACGCCGGGAAATTCTGGACCTGGTGGCGGATTACTGCAGAACCTATCATATTAACAATAAGAAACCTTACGAGCCGGGGGACCGCATTCCCTATGCGTCCCGTGTGTACGATGAAGCCGAGATGGTGAATCTGGTGGACAGTGCCCTGGAGTTCTGGCTGACCTCCGGACGCTATACCGATGAGTTTGAGGCGAAGCTGGCTGAGTATCTGGGCGTGCGCTACTGCGCTCTGGTAAATTCCGGTTCCTCCGCAAACCTGACTGCATTTATGACCCTGACCTCCCCGCTTTTAAAGGAGCGCCAGGTGAAAACGGGGGATGAGATCATCACCGTGGCAGCAGGTTTCCCGACTACCGTAACCCCGGCTATCCAGTATGGCGCGGTTCCGGTATTTGTGGATGTGACCATCCCGCAGTATAACATTGATGTGACAAAACTGGAGGAGGCCTGTTCTGAGAAGACCAAGGCCGTTATGATTGCCCATACCCTGGGCAACCCGTTTGACTTAAAGGCGGTGAAGGAGTTCTGTGACCGCCATAACCTGTGGCTTATCGAGGACAACTGCGATGCCCTGGGAAGCCGCTATACCATTGACGGTGTGGAGAAGTTCACCGGCACTGTTGGCGATATCGGAACCTCCAGCTTTTACCCGCCGCATCACATGACCATGGGCGAGGGCGGCGCGGTCTATACCGACAACCCGCTGCTGAACAAGATCATCCGTTCCTTCCGTGACTGGGGACGCGACTGTGTCTGCCCGTCCGGCCGGGACAATCTGTGCGGACACCGCTTCGACCGCCAGTACGGCGAGCTGCCGCTGGGCTACGATCACAAGTACGTGTACTCCCATTTCGGTTACAACTTAAAGGCAACGGATCTGCAGGCCTCCATCGGATGCGCACAGCTTGACAAATTCCCGGGCTTCGTGGAGCGCAGACGCCACAACTTTGACCGTCTGAAAGCTGCGCTGGCCGACACCACTGACAAGCTGATCCTGCCGGAGCCGTGCGAGAATTCCAGACCGAGCTGGTTTGGCTTCCTCATCACCTGCAAGGAGGGCGTGGACCGCAATGCAGTGGTTCAGTATGTGGAGAAGAAAGGCGTGCAGACCCGTATGCTGTTTGCAGGCAATCTGACCAAGCATCCGTGCTTTGACCAGATGCGTGCAGAGAACCGCGGCTACCGTATCGTGGGCGAGCTGTCCAACACCGACCGCATCATGCAGGATACCTTCTGGATAGGCGTTTACCCGGGCATGAGCGATGAGATGATCGATTACATGGCAGCAACGATCCGCGAGGCCATCAATCAGTAAGTTTTGCACCTGGATCATGCAGGAGATGCGGATGACAGACACAGGATCAGGCGGCTGATACACCATGTGAGGCCAGCCGGAAAAGAGGTCGGATATGCAGTATGATTTAACGAAGGTCCATGAGATCAATCTGAAAATCCTAAAAGAGATCGACCGGATCTGCAGAAAATATAAGATCAAATATATGCTGGACGGAGGCACCCTGCTTGGTGCTGTCCGTCACAAGGGCTTTATTCCGTGGGATGATGATGCGGATATCGCCTTTACCAGAAACAATTACGAGGCATTTCTGAAGGTGGTAAGACGGGAGCTTCCGGATACCATGGAGCTTCTGATGCCGGAGGATTTCCGGGGAGGAAAGGCCTTCTTTGACTTTACGGCCCGGGTCATCTACAAGAACAGCCGCCGTCATGAGGACTCGCCGGAGGTGCAGTATTACGAGGGAAAACTGAACCACCTGTGGGTGGATCTGTTCATCATCGACGAGCTTCCCCGGAACAAGGCGGCAGCAGGCTTTACCCGTCTGCTTCACAAGAGCATTTACCTGCTGGCCATGGGACACCGGTATCACCTGGATTTCTCGAAGTACAGCCCGTTCCACAAGCTGGCGGTGGGCGGCGGCTCCGCAGTCGGCAGGCTGGTTCCGATGAAGCTGATCTTTAAAATGCAGCATGCCGTGGCGCTGAAGGACCGGCACGGCCGCAGCAGCCTGCGCTATTACAGCAATTACCAGCCGGATTATCTGTACGTGACGATCCAGAGGGAATGGTGCGAGGAGATTACCGACATCGAGTTTGAAGGCGAGACGCTGATGGCATCGAAGTATGCCCATGAGGTTCTGACCTGGGTGTACGGCGATTACATGAAGCTGCCGCCGGAGGCAGAGCGGGTGCCGGCTCATTCCACGGTAGACATTCAGATATTTGACGAGGAAGCATAATGGAAAAGAAATTATCGGTAGTAGTATCGGTATACAACGAAGAACAGGCGCTGCCCATGTTTTACGAGACAACGAAGCTGATCCTGGAGATTTTACCATGGGATTACGAACTCCTGTTTGTCAACGATGGAAGCCAGGACGACAGTCTCTCGATCCTGAGAGAATATGCGGCTCGGGATGAGAAGGTGAAGGTGGTATCCTTCTCCCGCAACTTCGGCCATGAGGCGGCTATGATCGCAGGCATCGACTATGCGGATGGGGATGGAATCGTCTGCATGGATGCCGATCTGCAGCATCCGCCGGAATGTCTGCCGGAGATCGTGCGGAAATTTGAGGAGGGCTTTGGTGTTATCAGCATGGTGCGGACGAAAAACAAGTCTGCCGGGCTGATCAAGAACATCACCTCCGCCGGATTTTACCGGGTCATCAATGCCCTTTCGGATGTGAAGTTTGAGTCCAACGCATCGGACTTTTTCGCGGTGTCGAGGGAAGCGGCAGAGGTGCTGCGGAAGAATTACAGGGAGAAGGTGCGGTTTCTGCGAGGGTATGTGCAGAGCATCGGCTTCCGGAAGACCACCATCACCTATGAGGCCCATGACCGGATAGCGGGAGAGAGCAAGTACAGCCTTCGCAAGCTGCTGGCTTTTTCCATGAATACCATCATGTGCTTTTCCAATCTGCCGTTGAAGCTTGGCATTTACGCCGGGGCATTTGCAGGGCTGATGGGGGTGGCGGTGATGGTCTACACGCTGTTCACCCGCCAGGGTGCGCCCAGCGGCTACGCCACCATCGTGATCTTAAACTGTTTTATGTTCGCGATCCTGTTTCTGATCGTGGGCATTATCGGGGAGTATATCGCGATTCTGTTCAGTGAGCTGAAGGACCGGCCGATTTATATTGTGGAAGAGACGCAGAATGTGGAGAAGAAATCTGTGTAAAATGGAATAAAAAATCCGCCGGGATTGTGTAAATCCGGCGGATATATTTCTGTGAATAGGCAGGCTGAAGGCCTGACGAATGATTGCGTCGGGCTGGATTCTCCTCTGACTGTGATCAGGATTTCGTATTTTGCTCCTGTTCTTTTAAGTACGCATCGGCATCTTTGAAAAACGAGGTAATGATCAGCAGCATGATGATTCCCACCGGGAAGGCCGCAATGATGGATACGGTCTGCAGGTTGGACATGGAGTTTTCCGAGAAGATCAGCGCCAGCGGCAGCAGGATCAGGAAAATGGCCCAGAACAGCTTTACGTTCCGGTGCGGTTCCTCATCACTTTTTAACTCCTTATACGTGTAGGTGGAAGCCACCATGGTGATGGAGTCAAAGGATGTGGAGTAGAAGGTGATCATGCACAGCACCAGCAGGACGAGCACGGCTTTGGAAAGCGGGAGCTGTCCGAGAATATCCAGGATGGCATGATACAGGTTTCCATCTGCGGCATAGCTGGAAAGCACATCCAGCTTTCCATGCATCTGCAGGCCGAGGCCGTAGTTCCCCATAATGATAAAAGAACTGAAGGTTCCGGAAATGCCGAATACATAACCACCCAGGATGACCTGGCGCAGGGTGCGGCCCTTACTGATGGAGCCGATGAAGAACGGAACGGCCACACACCAGACCATCCAGTAGGCCCAGTAGAAAATGGTCCAGGTCTGGGGGAAGGATGAGGTCCTGAGGGAATCCGTCCAGGTGGCAAGGCCGATAAAGTTCTGGGTCAGGTTGCCCAGGGCAGTCACGCCTTCCTCAATGATAAAGCGGGTCTGGCCGCCAAAGAAGAAGACATAGGCCAACAGGCCGAAGAACAGGTATGTGCAGGTGGCAGCGGAGAGCTGAACGCCCTTCATGCCGAAGTACACGCTGAAGGTGTAAATGGCGCAGACCACAATGAGAATCACCAGGGTGAGGCCGGTGGTCTGGGGAATGCCGGTCACATGGCTGATGGCACCTGCAAGGAGCGGGGTTGCCAGGGAGAAGGTGGTGGCAGTTCCGGCCAGGAGCGCGAAGACTGCGGTCAGGTCAATGAGTTTTCCGGCAATGCCGTCTACCTTATTTCCCAGAACCGGACGGCAGGCCTCGGAATATTTCTGTCTGGTCCGTTTGCGGACATGGAGCATGAAGCCGAAGGCTGCAGACAGCACCAGATAAAAGCCCCAGGGGATTGGTCCCCAATGGAACAAAGGGTAGGTGGCAGCCCAGTCCTGGATCGGCCCCATCTCAGCAGTGTGGGGGTCTGAAGCGTACAGGATATCGGCAGCGAGACCGGCGGTGAAGATCATGGAGCCCCACTGGAAACCGGAGTAGAGCGGCTTATCGGTGTCGCCCAGGCGGATTTTTCCGAACCGGGAAAAAGCGATATAGAGGGAGCAGACAAAGACGCCCAGACCGATAATCAGGTAGTAGCTGCCCATCTCGTCCCCCAGGAAATTGCGGACGGCGCTGATGGTACCGGTAGAGGTTTCCGGACTTACGACGAACCAGGCACAGAGTGCCAGGATGCACAAGAAGGGAACCAGTGTGGTGAACCAGTCGATCTGCCGGAACAGAGATGTCTGCTTGCCAGCGTGGTCAGTTTGATGTTTCATAACGGCCTCCTGTTCAAAAAAACTTAAAATCGAATTATATTGAACATAATATCACCGCATTGCGGAAAAAGCAAGGGGATTCTATGAGAAGATTTGGCAGAAAACACAGATTTAGAAGGAGCGGCAGCCGGAAGATCGGATGGCAGATGGAGATGTCCATCGACCGTGCCGCCTCCAGAAGATACCGCAGCTACCGGCGGCACAGGAATCTATGGTTTGTGATCCTGGGCGTACTGCTGGTGCTGCTTCTTACCTTTGGCTGCGTGTTTGCGGTTAAGCAGGCCGTCCGGGCAAAGAACGCGGACGCATCGGAAGCTGCCCGCAAAACGGAGCAGACCGGAAGCACCGGAACCTATGAAAATGTGGAGCTGGTGACAGAAGGCGAGAAGGTAAAAGAACTGGAAGCCCAGGGAAAGACCGAGGAAGAGATCGCGGCCCAGACCGAGCCGATCCTTGGCGGCGCAGAGCTGACCATGCTGGCCGGACAGACGAAGGCCCAGATGATGTCCTTCCTTCTGGAAACGAAGAAAGGCAGTCTGATCGTGGTGGACGGCGGCTGGTGGGACGATGCTGACTACTTAAAAGAGCAGATCAGACAGCGTGGCGGCCATGTATCCGCCTGGTTTCTGACCCACGCCCATACCGATCATGTGGGAGCGCTCTTAAACATCCTGCAGAGCGAGGCGGACGGGGAAGATACCGGCATCACCATCGACCATATTTACTATGATTTCGCTTCCCTGGACTGGTACAAGACCCATGAGCTTGGCGATCTGGGAACCGCGTCTTCCATCCTCACCGCTCTGGTCGGACTTCCGAAGGGAGAGGCATGCCCGGTGAAAAAGGGTGATGAGATCCTGGTGGATGATGTGTGCATCACCGTGTTAAACGACCGCTACGAGCCGGACGATGACCATGTGGGCGAGCGGGACGGAAACGATGCCAGCATGGTATACCGGATGCTGGTAAACGGTGTCACCATTCTGTTCACCGGCGATCTGCAGGTGGATGGCGGAAATCATGTGCTGGAAACCGTGGCGAAGGAAGATTTAAAGGCTGACATTGTACAGATGGCACACCACGGACAGCATGCCGTGACAAAAGAATTTTATGAGGCAGTCAGTCCGAGCATCTGCTTGTGGCCGACCCCCCAGTGGCTGTGGGATAACGAAGACGGGAAATATACAACGCCGGAGACCAAGGCTTGGATGAAAGAACTGAATGTAGAAAAGCATTACTGCATGAAAGATGGAGACCAGGTGATCCGATAAGGATCGCCGGTCTCCATTTTTTATACGGTATGAAGTTTAATCGGCCACATGCAGTCCACTATGATAAGAATAGCTCCCCAATTCATCCAGCAGCCGGTCCATGCTTTCTTTTGTATTTGGCAGTTCGCCGGTCAGGTAGGAATTGATGATGGCGTATACGTTGCTGCTTTTGTGCAGGCACTGGCGGAACAGGTCCGGGAAGGAAGCGCGGGAGGCGAGCCTGCGGTCCCAGGGGTTGCACCAGATGTCGTGATCGATGTTTAAGACTTCCCGCGGATTGCTGATCTCATCGGTGACCAGTTTCTGGGATGCCACTGGATTTTTCAGAACCAGTTTCTCCACGAAGGCAATCTTGTTGCGCTTGGAACCTTTCGGATCTGCCAGGGTGCGGCAGCCGAAGCGCAGAGCCAGGATGGAGCGGTGGATCATGGCGGGGGTCACCTGGAAGTTGTTGCTGTAGGTGATGGGATAGTAGGCCTCGTTGATGCATTCTGCCAGGAACCGGGAAATGAATTGGGTCTCCATGCCGTTTAAGCAGATGGTAGCCGCCTGATTGAACTGGGACGGTTTTTTGTGCTTATATTTCCACAGAAGGATGGCATCAATGTCATTCTCCAGGGCAGCGTGGCGGCCATGGGCCTGGCTGCCTGGGGCCTTGGCATCATAGCCGATGCGCCCATACACATAGGGGTGGCAGATGGAGTCTCCGATGTAGTGGTTTAAGTAGCCGCAGAAGTAGGCCAGTCCCTCTTCCCGCTGCTGGCGGGAGTTGATTTGACTCAAATGCTGCAGATAGCATACAAAGAAGTCCTGAATGTGATGCTCATGCATGTAGGAGCCCACATTGCGGTAGTCCCGGTGGCGCAGGATGGGAATGTTGTAGAAGAACATATCCGGTCCCTGCAGGCCCAGTTGGTAGAGCCAGCGGTATTTGGCAATGATGTATTTTAACTGGTTGTTGGGAAGGTCGTTATAGGCCTTCATTCCTAAGATATAGTGCGTCGTAAATCCGGGCATAAAATCACCTCGTTTTCTGTGGATGTTGTTTTGCATATAGCTGGATTATAACACATTGCGCATGAAAATACGAGGAACGAAACGCTTTTGGTGACAAATCGGAACTCCTCTGTGCATAAGTTAAATAGAAAAGCCGGAATCTGGGGATAACCATGCAGCAGACAATGCAGATGTTACACGAAATCGTCTGGGGACCGTGGACGATGTTTTTGTTTCTGGGGACGGGACTGTTCTTTACGGTGAAGTCCGGTGGATTTCAGATCCGGAAACTGCCGTACTGGTGGAAAAAGACGGTAGGAAGTCTTGCGAGGTCTGATGCAGATGCAGAAAGGCAGCAGGAGACCGGCAATGGTCAGAACAGCAAAATGGCTGAGCCATACCGGACGGCAGCACAGAAAGCAGGTACGGTTTCCGCGTTTCAGACCTCCTGTACCGCCCTGGCGGCTACCATCGGCACTGGAAATATTGTCGGCGTGGCTACCGCCCTGACCGCAGGCGGTCCCGGCGCGGTGTTCTGGCTCTGGATTTCGGCCCTTATCGGCATGGCCACAGCTTACGCGGAGACCAGTCTGGGCCGGAAATACCGTTACCGCGGGCCGGACGCAGCATGGCAGTGCGGCCCCATGGTGTCCATGGAACGGGGCCTGGGCTGCCGGAGCATGGGAATGCTTTACGCGCTGCTGGCAGTGCTGGCCTCTCTGGGGATGGGGAACATGGTGCAGGCCAATGCGGTCAGTGAAACGCTTCGCTATGAAGCCGGGATGCGACCTGAGATTGCGGCGGTTCTGGTCACAGCCCTGACAGCCGCGGTGGTGTGGGGCGGAATCCGGCGCATTTCCCGGATGACCTCCTGGTTTGTGCCTCTGTCTGCCGGGATTTATGTTTTCTTTTCCGTGTGGGTGCTGGTGGTGTGCCGCCGCAGCATTCCGGCGGTGCTTTGGCAGATCCTGAAAGAAGCCTGGACACCGGGGGCGGCAGGCGGCGGAATTGCCGGGTTTCTGTTTTCCGGAAGCATCCGATTTGGCCTGGCCCGGGGCGTGTTTTCTAACGAAGCGGGGCTTGGAACCCTGGCGGTGCTTCACGGGGCAGCGGAGAACACCACACCGGAGGAGCAGGGCATGTGGGCCATGTTTGAAGTGTTCTTTGATACCATTGTGATCTGTACGCTGACGGCTCTGGTGATTCTGTGTGCGGGACAGGAGTGTGGGGCGATGACCGGGGGCAGAGCGGTGTGGCGTGAGGCAGCCGGCCATGTGGCAGTAGGCCATGCTGAAGCCGGCCATGCTGCAGTCGGTCATGCAGCAGAAAGTCAGGCATTGTCGGGCAGACTGGATGGCGCCGCTCTCACTTCCTTCTGTTTTACAAAAATCCTTGGCAGATTCGGTGGCCTTCTGGTATCCGGCAGCATGGCATCCTTTGCCTTTGCCACCATCATCGGATGGTATTATATAGGAAGACAGATGTTTTCTTATCTGACAGATCGTCTGTGGTCGCTGTATACGGCCAGGCACGTTGGGAACCGAAAGTGCCGTAAATTACAGTTATGGCTGTACTTATGTCCTGGCGCAAATGTGGAATATCTGTACACAGTTCTCTATCTTCTGGCAGTCTGGCTGGGCTGTGTCTGCCGTCTGGAGCTGGTCTGGCTTTTTTCCGACCTGGTGAACGGTCTGATGGCATATCCGAACCTTCTGACGCTGTGGATTCTGGCCCGGGATGTGCGTTTTCCGGAGACAGCCAGAAATGTTTCTCAATAAGAACTTCAGAAATATAGAAATGAAAGTAACAGTTACAAACGAAAAAAGCAAGTGCCGGGAAAAAGCACTTGCTTTGGTTGTTAAAAAGGGAGGAGAGCTGATAACTTTCGTTATCAGCTCGAGTATTATGAAAAAAATCTTTTAAGCGTTTTATAAACAACTCTTTCGTTCCTGTTGTTTATGGTTACAGTATAGGGGAAAATCGTGAAGAAATCATGTTGAATCTGTAAAAGGTTTTTGAATGAATTGTGAACGAAATATGAATAAAGATGTAACTGTGAAGGTACGGAAGGTAGTGAGATACCATGAAATCTGGCAGGAGAATGGGAAGGAAGCAGAGAGATGGATGTGGTTGGTAACAACCCTGGAGCAGGCAACCCCGGAGATTTTATGGGAGATGATGAACCG
>CAVIRL010000013.1:0-33962 GCA_963645005.1 Prevotella sp. P5-108 | reverse complement strand
GGTTCGGGTGTCAAAACACCCGAACTTTTGGTTACACGAATTGTTCCGTGCTTCTTTATCATCTGCGGTAAGCGCAGTCCCGCTTGGCGCAGGCCTCGCAGCCCTGCACTGTACAGTTTCGCGGCAGACGGCTTACGCCGATCACAGCCGTTACGGATTTAGACGGTGCCATGAGAAGGCTGTCCGTCAGCGTCACACCGATCCGCTTTCCCAGCTCCAGCGCCGGAGCGATCTGCCGCTGGCACTCCAGTGGAAAATCTCCGTAGCCGGGGCTGAACCGCGGACGCAGATACCAGCCCCTGGCCTCATAGTCCTCTTTCAATTTCTGGTTCTGCTCATCGCAGAATGTCTCCAGCATGGCCACCGATGCCGCCTGCATCACCACAGCCTTGCTCATCCGGAGCATGTTGTAGCGGTGCAGCAACACGTCCACCTGGCTGCCCAGAGTAGCCGCAAACAAAAGCACCCGCTCACAGTCTCTTAAATTGCGTTCCAGGCTTTTGCTCTCTGTCTGAAAACATCCCATATCGATCACATGATCCTGAACAGACAGGGGGTACTCCCGCCATGTCACTCTGGGAGAAGCTGCCTTTTCCAGTTCCTGTTTGCACTGCAGGATCAGATCTGCGATATTCTGATCCGGGACCGTTCCATTCTTACAGCCCAGATAACGCAGCAGTTCCCGGTCATTCCAGTGAAATATCCCGCTCATGATCCTACCGGATGATCTCAGATAAGCTGCTCTTGATCTGTGCTGCCACATCCGGCTTATTCATGGAATACACATGAATGCCGTTCACATGGTTTGCGATCAGGTCGATGATCTGTTCCGTCGCGTAGGCAATGCCTGCCTGCTTCATGGCTGCCGGGTTGTCACCGAAGCGGTCTACAATGGCTTTGAAGCGTGCCGGAAGGTAAGTACCGGACATGGAGCAGATGCGCTTGATCTGAGCCACATTGGTTACCGGCATAATGCCTGCGATCACCGGAACGGTAATGCCCTTCTCACGCACGCGGTACAGATAGTTGTATAAGATGTTGTTATCAAAGAACATCTGGGTTGTAACGAAGTCACAGCCAGCCTCCACCTTTTCTTTCAGATGCCGGATGTCCTCGGTCTTGTTCACAGACTCCACGTGACCCTCCGGATAGCAGGCCGCGCCGATGCAGAAATCGCCGGATGCCTTGATCTCAGCGATCAGTTCAGAAGCATAGCGGTAATCATGCTCCACCCTTCCGTCCTTCGGAATATCACCGCGCAATGCCAGCACATTCTCAATGCCCTGAGCCTTTAACTGGTCCAGAACGGAACGTACCTTCTCCCGGGTGGAAGAAACACAGGTCAGATGCGCTAACGGAGTAACACCCTTCGCCTTTAAGGAAGCTGCAATATCCACCGTATACTGGCTGGTTCCACCGCCTGCGCCGTAGGTTACGCTCATGAATGCCGGGTTCAGCTTCGCGATTTCGGAAGCTGCCTGCTCTACGGATTCGTATTTGTCCTCTGTCTTTGGCGGGAATACCTCAAATGAAAGTGTCGGTTCATTTTTTGCAAGAATATCTCTGATCTTCATAAGTATGGTTCCTCTCTTCTATTTTTAAATTTGGTTCGGGTGTCAAAACACCCGGAATTTTCCCGGCAGCCATCGCTGCCACCATTTCTATCCGGATAGCTTCTACGCATTGCTGTTTTCATCTGCCTCCTGCGATCGTCAGAATGATCCGGCCAGACTGCTGACTGCTCTCACGATCCAGATCAATACGATGAGCACAATATACAGAAGAACCAGCTTTTTGCCCGGATTCGATTTTTTCACAACCGGTTTTGCCTGCCCTGCTGTGCCGGTTCCGGTCTGCCATTCCGGCTGTTCTGCCTGTATGCGCCGGTTCCCGTTTCCTGACTGATTTGTCCATACGCGCCTGTTTGTATTTCCCGGCACATTCAGCTCTGCCGCTGACTTCTGCCTCGGCTGATTCGGAACTGTCTTCTTTCTGGCGTTCTTTCCTGTATTTCCCGGTTCCCCGGGCATTGCCTTCTGCATTCCACGGCCGGCCTTTCTCTGCTCCGGCTCCCCGTTATGATAGCTGCAATGCGCCTCATTTTTCGGATGGCGCTCATTCAGATAATACGTGACATTCATATAGACCGGATCCTTCACCCTGGAGTGGCATGCGCTGCAGTAATGCGCGTGCTTCATAACCTGGTCACATATCGGACAGATTCGCTGCATCATAAAAAGAGGCACCTCCTTACACGATTTGTTTTTTAGTATAACATAAGATTACAAGTTTTTCCACGAAAGGAACCGGATATTTTTCTGACAGATCTGATGATTTCTATTTTATGCATGACGAAGGGCCCGGAAGCCGCTTATGACGGTCTCCGAGCCCGGATTTACTCCTTATTCGTAACTGTTCATGTTCAGTGCCTTCACAGTTACAGGCAAAAGGTATTTCGCCCCCATTGATACCGAATTGCTACGTGCTTTGCACTCTCGCAATTCTATTTTGCCGGATAAAATCCGGACGGCACTTCGTTCAGATTGATCATAATATTCTTCGTCTGGCTGTAGGCATCCAGAATTGCCTTATCATTTTCACGGCCGATGCCAGACTGTTTGTAGCCGCCAAACGGTGCGCCTTCCGGAATCTGGTTGTAGGTATTGACCCATACACGGCCGGTCTCGATGCTTCCTGCCACCCGCAGCGCACGGTTCAGATTCTGGGTCCAGACTGCACCGCCGAGGCCGTATACGGAATCGTTAGCCATGGCGATGACCTCTTCCTCGGTCTTGAATTTGATGACAACCGCTACCGGTCCGAAAATTTCTTCCTGGGCTACCCGCATATCGTTGGTCACATTGGTGATCAGGGTCGGCTGGATGAAGCTGCCCTTGTCGCATCCGTTCTCGGTATAGAAATCGCCGCCGCAGGCCACGGTTGCTCCCTCTTTCTTTGCGATCTCCACATAGGAAAGGATCTTCTCTGCCTGTCTGCGGTTGACCTGGGCACCCATCTGAGTCTCCGGATCCAGCGGATCGCCTACCTTCACTTTGCCAAAGGCTTCAACCAATGCAGCTACAAACTTATCATAGATTTCTTCCTGAACAAAGACACGGGAGCCTGCGCAGCATACCTGACCCTGGTTAAAGAGAATGCCAAGCTGTACACCATCCACTGCCATATCCCAGTTGCAATCTGCAAAGATGATATTGGCACTCTTGCCGCCAAGCTCCAGGGTGGACGGGATCAGCTTTTCTGCCGCTGCCCTGGCCACATTCCTTCCGATCTCGGTGGAACCGGTAAAGGCCAGCTTGCACAGATCCGGATGCTCCAGCAGATACTGACCGGACTTGCTGCCGGAACCGGTTACCAGGTTTAAAACGCCTGCCGGAAGCAGATCTGCTATGAGCTCAGTGAATACCAGCATGCTTAAGGAAGTGGTGGAGGACGGTTTGAACACAACACAGTCAGCTGCCGCCAATGCCGGAGCCAGCTTCCATGCAGCCATCAGAAACGGGAAGTTCCACGGTACGATCTGGCCTACTACGCCAATCGGCTCACGGAGTACCAGGCTCATCATGCTGCCGTCCAGAACGGAGGCCACACCTTCATCGGTGCGGATCAGACTTGCATAGTAACGGAAATGCCGGATGGAATAAGGAACATCGATCGCGGTGGTCTCACGGATCGGTTTTCCGTTATCCATGGTCTCAACCTTCGCCAGCCATGCCGCGTTCTCCTCAATGCGGTCCGCAATCTTTTCCAGGATTGCCGCACGCTGCTCTTTGGTGGTTTTCTTCCACTCCGGATATACCTTCCAGGCTGCCTTCACTGCCGCATCTACATCTTCCCTGGTTGCCTCTGCGCACTGAGCCAGTTCCTGGCCGTTTGCCGGGTTGGTGCTGGTGTAAACTGCTCCATCTGAAGCCGGACGCCACTCTCCGCCGATAAAAAGTCCGTATGCCTTCTTTAAACTCTGTTCTGCCATAAGTTTATCCTCCACTTCTGTTTTCTATTGACTGATTTTCCTTCCGGCCATCCTTCCTCGGATTTGCCGAACCGGATTTCTTATGGCTTCATTATAGGGGTTGTCTGGTATTATTAAAATCACCAGAATCATTCTTTTTTAAGATATCAGATATGGGATTATCTTAGATAAAATGCAAAGAAAGCCGCATGCATTTTGTTTTCTGCATGCGGCAAGTATCAGATTGGTTTCTTTTTTGGTTACCAGACTTTCATTTCTCCAGTGCCTCGATGGCTGCCTGCACCTGGTTATCCCGATCCAGCGGAACATCATACTGTCCGACAAGGTCTTCATCCAGCTGCCGCTCTACTTCCACATCCGGGGTCAGGCCTTTTTTGTGGAGGTCATGGCCGGCCGGGGTGTAGTAGTGGGCGGTGGTGATCTTGACAGCAGAGCCGTCGGTTAACGGGATCAGACTCTGCACGATTCCTTTTCCGAAGGAGGTGGTTCCCACCAGGATTGCTGCGCCGTAGTCCTGCAGGGCACCTGCGAATACCTCCGCCGCACTGGCGGACTGTCCGTTGATCAGCACTGCAACCGGTACATTCAGTTCATGATCATCCGTCTTCGGGAATTCTCCATCCTCGGTATCTGTTCCGCGAACCTCATGACGGGTCTGTCCGTCTTTACAGTAGTAACGTTCTTCCTGGCCGGTCTTCGTGGCTGTAGAAAGAATGGTTCCGTCATGCTGGTTTTCCGGCAGAACATAGGCTGCCATCTCCACACAGGAGGTTACCACGCCGCCCGGGTTGTCTCGCAGGTCAATGACCAGGCGCTCCATGCCCTGCTGTTCCAGATCAGAGACCGCAGCGATAAACTGCTCTGCCGTCACCGTATCAAACTGGGTCACTTCCACATATCCGGTCTTGTCCGGGAGCATCTGGTGCTCTACGGTCGCGACCTCTACCATGCGTCGCTGGATATGAAGCGGAATCTCCTCGGCTCCGCGCACAACGGTCACATCCACATAGGAGCCTTCCTCTCCGCGGATATACTCCTGCACCAGAATATCCAGTTCCACATCCGTCGCAGCAACACCTTCTACTTTGTAGATGATGTCACCCTTCTGCATACCCGCTTCTTCCGCCGGGGAACCCGGGAATACGCGAAGCGCAGTCACGAGCTCAGTCTGCACATTTTTGCTGACCAGCACACCGATCCCGCAGTAGACACCGCTGGTCTCCTCCGTTAAGGAGCTGTACTCCTCCGGTGTATAATAGACCGAGTACGGGTCATCCAGCCCCGCCATCATGCCTTTGTAAATGCCGGTCTCCATCTGCTCTGCGTCTTCATCAAACAGGAAATACCGGTCGATGATCTGCTGCAGCACGGAAATTTTCGCGTCCACCTGCTTTAAATTGATCTGAGTCCGCACGGCATCACTGCCAGAGCCCTCTGCTGTCGTATTCTGCGCCTGGTTTTCGATCACAGTGCGCCCAATCACGGAAATTCCGGTGGCTACACCTACGATACCAAAGCCTGCCAGCGCAGTCACAAGGGAACCTGCTAAAACGCCTTTCCAAAATTTTGTCCTGCCCTTATTCTCTTTCTCCAATGATGTCACCTCATAAGTTTCTATATTTCTACGGGCTCACGTAAGACTGCGGATTCACATAGCGTCCGCCGGAGCGAATACCAAAATGAAGGTGTGAACCGGTGGAATAACCGGTAGATCCAACCTTCGCGATGGTCTGTCCCTGTTTTACCGTCTGGCCTTCCGATGCCAGAAGCTGGGAACAATGCATATATACCGTGTATACACCGCCGCCATGGCTGATCATGATGTAATTTCCTGCGGAATAGCTGTAGGTAGATACCACAACGGTACCGGAGGCTGCTGCCGTGATGGCTGCTCCGGTGGATGCAGGAATATCAATGCCCTGATGGTTGCTGGACGCTCCCTTGGTCGGTGAGGTCCTGCTTCCGAAGCCGGAAGAGATCCGGCTGCTGGAGGGACACGGCCACTTAAAGCTAATATTCCCAAGACTGGCAACATTATACGAAGCCGCCTTGTCGGTGGCAGAAACCTTCTGGCCTGCCGCTTCCGCTTTTTTGCGGGCTTCTTCCTCTGCCTTGCGGGCTGCCTCAGCCTTCTTGCGCTCCTCTTCTTCCTTGCGCCTGATCTCCGCCTCGATCTGCTTGATCTTGTTCTCCTGAGCCGCCAGGTCCGCATTGTACTGGTCTACCTGGCTCTGGGCAGTATCGATCTGACCGGCATAGCTCTGCATTTCTTTATTCTTCTGGGCCCGCAGCGTCTTGACAGACTCTTGCTTTGCCTTCGTCTGCTCCTGCATCGTCAGAAGTGCTTCCCGGTCATCTTTTAATTTCTGTTCTTCATCCGCAATCGTCCGGCGGGTCGCTTCATATTCATCCAGCTTTTTGCGGTCATAGTCGGAAATCTTGTTGATGTACTCGGCACGATTCATGAGCTGGATCATATCTTCCGACTGAAACAGCATGTCAATATAACTGGTATTGCCGCGCTCATACATATATTTGATGCGCAGCTTCATATCATCGTACTGCTTGTTCTCGGTCTCCTTCGCCTGCTCTAAAGCCACACCAGTATCTGCGATCTCCTGTTCCTTACTTTCAATCTGGGAGGAAAGCTGGTCCAGCTCTCCCTCCAGCTTCGTCAGGTTCCCGTCCAGTTCCTTAATATACGCTGCCGCGTCATTTTTTAAACCTTCCAGGTTCTTGATGGTAGCCTGTACCTTTTTCTTCTCTTCCTCAATGGAGTTGACCTTCTTTTTGGCCGCCTCCACATCCTGCTTTGTCGCATAAGCCGTCTGGAGTGAGGACATGGCCAGTGCCGTGCCCAGCGCCGCAGCCAGCATGCGCCTTCGCATGTTCTTCCATTTGTTTCTATGCATCATTACACCTTCATATACTTGCGGATGGTGAAAAAGCTTCCGAAAAATCCGATTCCCACACCCAGGATCAGGGCCGCGCCGATCATCAGCGGATAAATTTCTCCAACCGGAACGAAGTAAAACAGGTTGGATAATACATGAAACCGCTCAGACAGGTACACAATTCCCTTTGTATAGAGAAAATAGTTGCCCACCAGCGGGATCAGGGCACCAATGAGGCCGATCATCACACCCTCTACGATGAACGGCGCACGGATCATGAAGTTCGTGGCACCGATGAGGCGCATGATCTGGCACTCCTGTCTGCGGAAGGCCGCAGCCACGGAGATGGTGTTGTTGATCAGGAACAGGGATACGGCCAGCAGCACACCGATGATCAGGGAAGATAATACCCCCATCACCCGGTTGAATCCGGAAAAACCGGCTACTGTCGAGTTGGAATAGTTTACCTGGCGCACGCCGTCCAGTCCCTGTAGGTAGGCAACCAGCTCATCCTGCTGGGAAATATCATTTAAAAAAATCTCATAAGAAGCGGAGCCTGCCAGCGGATTGTCCTCTGCGAAGCCCTCGGCCAGCTCCTCATGACCTGCAAAATACTCTTTCTTAAAGGAATTCCAGGCATCCTCAGCGGAAATGTAATACATCTCCCGGATCTCCGGACGCTGGTGAATGATCTCGCCCAGTTCCTGGATGTCCTCTTCCGTTAAGTCTTCATTGAACAACACCGTAATGCCAACGGTGCTCTCCACATGCTTCACCATGTACTGAATGTTGGCGATGATGGAAAAAAACAGGCAAAACAAAAAAATACATGCAGAAATCGTCGCCACAGAAGCAAGCGAAAACCAGATGTTTCTGCATATATTCTTCATACCTTCCTTGATGCAATACCAGAATGTACTAATCTTCACAGTCTGATCCACCCTTTCTCTCGTCACTTACCAGACGACCCTTGTTCAGGGTGATGACGCGTTTGCCCATCTGGTCTACAATTTCCTGACTGTGGGTTACGACCACAACCGTAGTTCCAAGCGCATTGATCCGCTCTAAAAGCTTCATGATCTCTGCCGCGTTCTCATGATCCAGGTTTCCGGTGGGTTCATCGGCCAGGAGCACCTCCGGCCGGTTGATGAGGGCGCGGGCAATAGCGACTCGCTGCTGCTCGCCGCCGGAAAGCTGCTGCGGGAAAGACTTGTACTTTGCGGAAAGTCCCACCAGCTTTAACATGCGGGGAACCTCTTCGCGGATCTTTCTGGAGGAAGCACCTACCACACGCTGGGCAAATGCCACATTTTCAAAAACGGTCCGGTCTTTTAAAAGCCGGAAGTCCTGGAACACGACGCCGAGACGGCGGCGGTATTTTGGGATATACCGGCGCGGCATCTTCTGAAGGTCCATGTCATTAACAATGATTCGCCCGGACGAGGGCTCTGCCTCTTTCAGCAGAAGGCGGATCAGGGTTGATTTTCCTGATCCGCTCCGTCCCATGATAAAGACAAACTCTCCGTCCTGGATGCGGATGTCGATGTCCTTCAGTGCTTTGGTTCCATTCTCATATGTTTTGTTTATATTACGAATTTCTATCATGATTAATAGTCCAGGTTCTCCATGTATTTCATGTACTTGACAACCATCAGCGCAATCTTGAAGGTGATGGCATCCTCAAAGACACGAAGGTCCAGTCCGGTGCTCTTCTGAAGCTTGTCCAGACGGTAAACCAGAGTGTTTCTGTGGATATAGAGCTGACGGGATGTCTCGGATACGTTTAAGCTGTTCTCGAAAAATTTGTTGATGGTGGTTAAGGTCTCCTCATCAAACTCGTCCGGGGATTTGCCGTCGAAGATTTCGCGGATGAACATGCGGCACAGAGGCAGCGGCAGCTGATAGATCAGGCGGCCGATTCCCAGGGTTCCGTATGCAACCACGTTCTTGCCATTGTAGAAGATCTTGCCGACATCCAGAGCCATCTTCGCTTCCTTGTAGGAGCGGGATACCTCCTTGATGTCGTTGACTACCGTACCGTAAGCGACGCGTACCTTGGTCATGGCCTCAGAGCTTAACATATCAAGGATAACGCTGGCGGTCTTCTCCAGGTCTGCATAGTCCTCGTTCGGTTTTACCTCTTTTACCAGGATGATGTTCTTCTCATCCACTGCGGTGATGAAATCCTTCGTCTTGGTGGCAAACAGACTGCGGACGGTTTCCAGCGCATTGATATCTTTCTCCTGCTTGGTCTCGATGAGGAAAACGACTCTGCGCACGTTGGTCTCGATGTGCAGCTTCTTTGCGCGGTTGTAGATGTCTACCAGCAGCAGGTTGTCAAGAAGCAGGTTCTTGATGAAGTTGTCTTTGTCGAAGCGCTCCTTGTAGGCTACCAGAAGATTCTGGATCTGGAACGCAGCCAGCTTTCCTACCATGTAAACATCGTCACTGCTGCCCTTGGCCAGCAGGATGTACTCCAGCTGATGCTCATCGAACACCTTGAAGAACTGATAACCCTGGATTACCTGGCTGTCTGCCGGTGATTCCACGAAGGAAAGAATGGAATTCTCGTACTCTTCCGCCTCCGGAAATGTGGAAGCCAGCACCTTTCCCTCCGTATCACAGATACACAGATCAATTCTGGTGATCCCCTTCAGTCCATCAATGGTTGTCTGAAGAATCTGGTTTGAAATCATAATATTCACTCCTTAATCCTAATTTCGTAATACCCGCCCTGTTTTGTAAAATCGCACAAACCTGAAAGGACCCATATTGTATATTTTAATGCACTTCGCAGAAAAAAGCAAGCAAGTATCCAATACTTGCCTGCCTTTTTTGAGGTTTTATTGTCTATATTCAATAAAACCTTCTCCTAAAACCTCCCGTGCGTCACTTACGATGACAAAAGCTTGTGCATCATGACCAACTACGAGTTCCTTTAATTGTGCAATTTCTTTTCTCGATACAACACAAAACAGGACATTCTTCCGGTTTCCGGAGTACATTCCCCTTGCATCCAAAGCAGTCACGCCGCGCTCCAGTTCCTTTAAAATGGCTGCCGCGATTTCCTCACTCTTGTCCGAAATGATATAGGCCACCTTGGAATATTTCATACCTTCAATCATGCCGTCCGACACCTTGGAAACTGCATAAATGGCGATCAGCGCGTACAGTGCATAGGTGATGCCAAAAATACCGGCACCCACCAGAACAATGGCTGCATCCAGCACCTGCATGATCTGCGCAATGGTGTAATGCGGCATCCGGCGGCGGATCAGGGCCGCCAGCATATCCGTTCCACCGGTGGTTGCCTGGCAGGCAAAGACAATGCCCGCTCCGGCTCCGGTGATGATTCCGCCGAACAGTGCAGTTAAAAACAGATCATCCATCAGAAACGGTATCTCCGGGATCACATACAGCGATACCGAAAGGGTGACCGTAGCCAGAAGGGTCCGCTTGATAAAGTTCCAGCCATTTAGCTTTGCAGCCGCCGCAAACAGCGGAATGTTGATGGCGGTGTTGGTCAGCCACAGCGGCACGCCAAACTGCTTTTTCAGAATGATGGCCACACCAGAGACCCCTCCCGTGACCAATCCGATGGGATCATAGATGTTTTTGATTGCAAACCCCATAATTGACGCTCCGATCAGGATCAGAATATAATCCCGAAGCGGAAACCTTCCCCTGACTCCCATAATACCTCCTTATCACACCGGCCCTGCATGGGCTCCTTCAGCTGCCCGTTTTGCTGCGCCGGGTGTGCGTCTGTTCGGTCAGGAAATCTTTTTTGCAAGTACATTCAGGAGCTTATCTCCCTCGTCCCTGTCTTCGTCCTCCGTAGTCCAGAGCTTTAAGATTTCCAGACGTCCGGTTTCGGTTAAGATGCGCTCCAGTTCTTCCCGTGTATATTCGCAGAAATAGCGGCCGCTTCTCTGTCCTTCAAAGTCCCCTTCCTGGAAGGAAAGGAATAAGATTCCGTTCTGGCACAGCGCCTCGGTCAGTTTTTCCAGGATATCCGGCAGTTCATCCTCCGGTATGTGAATGAGAGCTTCATTGCCCCAGATGCCGTCAAAGGCATCATCAAACTCCATGTCCTCGTAGTCCATGCACAGCACCTCCAGGCCTGTGTGGATTTCCGCCAGCTTGCACATCTCCTCCGATGCATCCAGCGGAGTCACATCAAAGCCCTGCTCGTAAAAAGCCAGGCTGTCGCGGCCGGAGCCACATCCGAGATCCAGGATGGTATCGCCGTCAATCTCCCGAAGTTCCTCTAAAAACTCCTCCCGCTGCGGCTCCATGTCCCGGTCTACCGTATCCTCAAAAATTCGCGACGCATACTTATTATAGTATTCTATCGTGTCCAAAACTATCCTCCCTATATTCTCTCTATGGTTTTCTCCGTAATACGGACTTTATTTTCTTTCAGTAATTTGCCGACTGCACGCTTGAAGGCGTTCTTGCTCAGCTTGAACTCCCGCATGATGGTCTCCGGTCTTGCCTTGTCATTGAAGGGAAGCACACCGTCAAACTCATCAATCACCTTTAATACCAGCTCGGCATCCTCATCCATCTGCATGTAAGCTTTCTGACGCGGGCTTAAATCCAGCTTGCCATCATCACGCACTTTGACTACCCGGGCCTCGATCACATCACCCAGGTGGAAATCTCCGTAAAGCTCCTTCTTCGGGATGAGTCCGTAGTAACGGTTGTCCACCGCAACGAATGCGCCGAGATTCTCGTTGATCTCGTAGATGGTTCCATGCACCTTGTCGTCCTTCTTGTAAGGGGACTCCGCGCTCATGTAGGAATACACATTCATGGTGGCAGCCAGTCTCTGGCTCTTGTCCACATAAAGGGCTACCAGGCAATTCTCACCCTGACGCACCTTATGGTTCTGCTCTTTAAATGGAAGCAGCAGATCTTTCTCCAGTCCCATATCGAGGAAGGCTCCGATCTTTGCCACATCCTTGACGGTCAGGACCGCAGTTTCTCCAACCTGTAGCTTCGGACGGTTGGTGGTTGCAATGAGGCGGTCCTGGGAATCCTTGTATACAAATACCTCCAGGCTGTCTCCCACCTTTGTGCCTGCCGGCACCTGTTTTTTCGGCAGAAGTACGGAATTCTTATCATCTTTCTTCTCGCCAAGATACACTCCGAATTCTTTCTCTCTCTGAACTACAAGGGGCTGTATCTTTCCTAATTCAATCATCTGGTTCTCTCTTTCTGGTCGTTCCTTCACAACCGGTTTATCTGTTTGCTGCTCACGCGTTGCGCAAACAGCAACGGATTTTGCCGATGCTTCGCATTCCAAATCGGCAAAATCTGCTGCCGCCATTATATCATACGACATTTTCAGTTCAGAAAATGCCTGCCGCCTACCCGCGTACAGCAACGCCTGTCCGCAGCCATACGACTGCATAAGGCTTTCCTTCTGTATCGCAGAGGGCCACTGTGTAGCACCCCTCTTCCACGCTTACGCGCGGAATGATCTGGTCGCCGAGGACTGCCGCTTTCTTGTATTCCACCCGGACTTCCCGGATAGCAATTCCCGCAGGCAATACCTCACGCGCGATTTCCACATACTGGGCATTATTCACATGATGGTTGGTATCAATATGGTGCGCCGCCACCGCAATAGCCGGGTACTCCTCAAACTCAGCCGGAAGCGGAATCCGCCTCGGCGCATAGTCCATGGAAAGCTTTTCCTCCTGGCCTACGCCGTATCCACGGATGTCCTCCTCTCCCACGCGCACAGGAACTCCGTGCTCTGTGTCAAAAAAGAACCAGTTGGAATTGGCCCGCACCAGATAATTGCCTGCCGGATCCTGAATCGTAAAATTACGGTATCCGTAGATGCCCTTAAAGTCATAAGGCCAGGTGCTTATCACGATATGCTCTCCCAGCTTCGGGTAACGGTCCACAATGATCTGCCAGGAGGATAACAGCCATGCACGGTGTTTCTCTGTAAGATAATCAATTCCCATGTTTAAGTCCTCCGACTGAAACGTGGAGCAGTCCTGCATGTAATTGATCACTCCGGTCAGGGAAAGCTTCCGGTCTTCGTCTACCTCGCTGTAACGCACTCTGCTGTCAAAAGAATACATGGTTATCTCCTTCCGGTCACACTGATTCCATTATAACCCTTTAAAATAGAAATCGTTCCCTATTATCTCACATTCTGCCGGGATTCACAACTGTTTTTCCGCAAAAGAATACAGAACAAATAAATGTAACTGCGAAAAAGGCTTCCGAAACTCGGAAGCCTTGGCAGCTGGGCTACAAGGATTCGAACCTTGAAATGACGGAGTCAGAGTCCGTTGCCTTACCATTTGGCGATAGCCCATTGCTGCAACGAGGATTATTATATACGATAGTCTCGAATTGGTCAAGCACTTTTTTCAAGAGATTTTATTTTTTTTCATTCCCTCCAGAAATGGCTCCATTTCCAGGCTTTCTCCCAGTTTCGGCTTCTGCTGGGGCACTGAAAGATCCAGACGGTCAAAAATATCCGGAGTGAGGGCATCCACCGCAGCTTTTAAATACGCTTCAATATCCTGATTGCTTACTTCCTGTTTTTCCTGCTCCGGTTTCATATTCTCTCACTCCTCCTTTAAATAATTCTGCAGTTTTTTCATGGCGCGGTTATATTTGGACAGCACCGTAGACAGCGGAAACCCCAGGTTTGCCGCAATTTCCCGGTGCTTCAGGCCGGCAGAGGCATGCAGGAGCACAATCTGCCGCTCATCCTCCTTTAAGATTTCCAGAGCTGTCTTTAACACCATGGCATCGGTCATATGCTCCAGCGGAATACACAGTTCCCCGGCCTCCTCCCCGGAAAGCTCATCCAGGCCCAGCTCTGCCATGTGCTTCTGATTCCGAAACTTCATATAGCACAGATTCCGTGCAATGGTAAACATCCAGGCAAGAGGCTTTCCCTGGGCCCTGTAGCTGCCTGCGGAGGTCCAGATCTTCAAATAAGTCTCCTGAAGGGTTTCCTCCGCATCCTGCGGATTCTTCAAAATGGACAGAACAAAACTGTACATGCTCCGCTCAGTCTCCAGATACAGCTGGTGAAAAGCTTCCCGATCGCCCCTGGCTGTCTGCTGTAAAAGTTCCTCGTGATAATTCAATCGACGTTTCCTTCCTTATAGTTTAATGCGCCTCTGCCAGTTCTTATTGCAGAAAATTGCACAAAAATGACATTTTTTTCAGATTCTGACATGAAGCGTTCTTTCCGTTTCCAGAGGTTCTTCCTGCTGATAACTGTTCTCCACCGTGATATTGCAGGCGCAGCGGCTGTCCCGCTCCCGCACCTTCTCGCATACCTGACGGGTCAGTTCCTCCCGCATCTGCCGGGAATACTCCCGCGGCACCACCAGATCAAAGATCAGGTTAATGCGGGCCGGACTCTGCACAATGCGGAAATCATGCAGGGTCAGGCGGGAATCCAGATGGAGGATCACATCAATGGTCATTTCCTTTAAGACCGCTGCCAGCTCATTATCCGTCTCAACCGGATCCATGTGGATGACCAGAAAAATTCCCAGCTTTTCCAAGGCGTCCCGCTCGATCTGATCCACCACTGCGTGGGAAGCTTCAATATCCACCTTGCTTGGCACCTCTGCATGAACAGAGGCCATGCTGCGGCAAGGGCCGTAATTGTGTACGATCAGGTCGTGGCTGCCGATGATGCCATCGTAGCTCTCCACAAACTCCGTGATCCGGCGGTAAACCTCCGGCTCAATCGCCTGTCCCAGAAGCGGCGCCAGTGTATCCTTCGCAATGTTGACACCCGCGATCAGTACCAGAGCCGAAACCACCAGACCGATGATCCCATCTATATTGATATGGAAGAAACGGAACACCAGCAGGGACACGATGGTGGCAGAGGTAGCGCCCACATCCCCCAGGGAATCCGCTGCCGTTGCCAGCATGACCGTGGAGTTGATTTTCCTTCCCAGCTTCCGGTTGTAGGAGGCCATCCACAGCTTCACCAGCACGGAGCACAAGAGAATCCCCACCGAAAACCTGCTGAAGCTTAAGATCTCCGGATGCAGGATCTTGCCCACTGCTGTCTTGAAAAGGGAAAATCCCACTTGGATGACCAGAAAGGCCACCACAAAAGCCGCGATATACTCCATACGGCCATGGCCGAAGGGGTGCTCCTTATCCGCCGGTTTTTCCGCCATGCGGACTCCGACAAACCCGATGATGGAGGATGCCGCGTCCGATAGGTTATTGAAAGCATCTGCCATCACAGAGATACTGTTTACCAGAAGTCCCGCAAACAGCTTGCCGCCAAACAGCAGCAGATTGCAGCAGATCCCCGTAATGCTCGCCAACGTGCCATAGGCCGTCCGCACCTTTGCGTTCTCTACCTTTTCATAATCCTTTATAAACCGTCTTACCAGAAAATCTATCATAGTTATTTTCCGCCTTATTGTAACTGTTCAGTACCTTCACAGTTACCCCTTATTACTCATAAAATACCTGCCGCAGGCACAGTCCCTCGGCAGGTGCCGTGTATCCGGCTGCCTGACGGTCCAGTGCTGCAAGGATCTCCGGCATACTGCAGGCATCCCGCTTTCCAAGGCCCACCTCGATCAGCGTTCCCGTCAGGATCCGTACCATGTTCTGTAAAAAGCCGGTTCCTTCAAATTCCAGTTTCACCAGGCTGCTGCCCGGCTCCTGCTTCACCGCAATGTGGTAAATGGTCCGCACCGTGGACTTTTTCATTTTTTTATTGCCGCAGAAGCTCTTATAGTCATGGGTTCCGCAAAGCAGGTCCGCCGCTTTCTGCATATTTTTCACATTCAGCGGCTGTCCCAGTCCGTAACAGGTCCTGCGGGAAAATACATCCCGCTTCGTTCCGGTCTCGATCTGGTAGGTGTAGATCTTTTTCACAGCGCTTAAGCGGCTGTGAAAGCGCTCCGGTGCCGGAGTTAACTCCATTACGGCAATGTCTTCCGGCAGATACTGATTCAGATAGTTTCGAATCCAGTCAGAAACCGCTGCACATTTGTCAGCTTCTGCCCGAACCGCAACTGGCATTCCGTGCTGCTTTCCACCAGAGGCGGACGTTTTTTCTGTCATCTCACCCGGGTTCCATCCATCCGGAAGATGAAAGTTTGCCACCTGTCCTGCCGCATGCACGCCTGCATCGGTGCGGCCCGAGCCATGCACCTCCAGCGGGAAGCCGGCCATGCGCTCCAGCACCTTTTCCAGCTTGCCCTGGATCGTATTTTCCGTGTTTCCCTGCTTCTGCCAGCCGTCATACCGGGTTCCTTCATATTGTATGATCATTTTATAATTCTGACTCATGTTTTTTGCCTTTCTGTGAAGAATACAAGCTGCGGTGCACACCCTGTGTAAACGTACCTGTTCAGTATCTTCACAGTCACGTTTTATTTCAGAATTCCGCAGGCATCAATGGCTGCAATGCCCTGCTTCAGTTCCGGCTCATCCTGCACCAGCGCCATGCGCACATAGCCTTCCCCAGACGGACCAAAAGCACTTCCCGGTGTTACCAGAACGCCGCTGTGCTTTACCAGTTCAATCGCAAATGTCTCCGAACTGGTGAAGCCTTCCGGGATCGGAGCCCACACGAACATGGTTGCTTCCGGCTTCGGGATTTTCCAGCCAATGGCATTTAAGCCATCACAGAGCACATCACGGCGCTTTTCGTAAGCGGCCCGGGTAGTCTCCACACAGGACTGATCCCCGGTGATGGCTGCAACCGCTGCTTTCTGCAGCGGCAGAAACATGCCATAATCCATGTTGGATTTTAAGAGCTTCAAGTGCTTTACGACTTCCGGATTGCCGACACAGAAGCCGATTCGTGCACCGGCCAGGCCGTAGGTCTTGGACAGGGAATTGAATTCCACGCCAACCTCTTTTGCCCCCGGGAAACGAAGGAAGCTTCCGCAGTGCTTTCCATCAAACACCAGCTCGCTGTAGGCATTGTCATGAAGAACGATGATGTCGTATTTCTTTGCGAAAGCAACCAGCTCCTCATAGAAGGAATCCGGCGCCATGACTGCGGTCGGGTTATTCGGATAGGAAACAATCATGAATTTTGCGCGCTGTGCTGCCTCCTCCGGAATATCAGAAAGGCGGATCACATAACCGTTCTCCTTCTTCTGGGGCATGTAGTAAAGCTCTGCTCCGGCCAGGCGCGGGCCATCCGCAAAGACCGGATAACACGGATCCGGCACCAGCACCAGGTCTCCCTCATCCACGATGGACATGGCAATGTGAGCCAGTCCCTCCTGGGAACCAAGCAGGGAGCAGATCTCCGTATCCGGGTCCAGCTTCACGCCGTAACGGCGCTCATACCACCGGGAAACGGCCTGCAGCAGATCCTTCTGATCGTTGATAGCATAGATATAATTATTCTTATCGGCTGCTTCCTTACAGAGCACATCCAGAATATGCTGTGCCGGCGGAATATTCGGCGCACCAATGCTTAAATCCACCACCGGCTCTCCTGCCTCCAGCTTCTGACGTTTGATCTCTGCAAGTCTGGAGAAAACACCCTCTCCAAACCGGTTCATTCTCTCTGCGAATTTCATAACTTTCTCCTCCGTAACTCTGGCACACCGTGTGCAGTGGCTCCAAATCTCCTTGTGCCGTCTCCGTATTTTCCAAAAAGATCAGGCTTATTCTACCACAGTTTTCACAAAAAGTCTCGACTAACTTTACAATCCCCCGGCTATCCTCTATAGTAAAAAAAGAGTAACTGTGAAGGTACTGAACAGTTACGAATACCATAGGAAGGAGACTCCTCATCATGCTTACCATCGGATGCCATCTGTCCTCTTCCCGCGGCTATCTCGCCATGGGAAAGGATGCTGTTAAAATAAATGCCAACACCTTCCAGTTCTTCACCCGCAATCCCCGGGGCGGAAAGGCCAAAGATATTGATTCGGAGGATGTTGCCGCATTCCTGGAATTTGCCGGAGAGCACGGCATCAGCCGCATTCTCGCCCATGCGCCCTACACCTTAAATGCCTGCTCTGCAGACGAAAAAATCCGGGACTTTGCCCGCCGCACCATGGCAGATGATCTTCTGCGTATGGAATACACGCCGGGAAACTGCTACAATTTTCACCCGGGCAGCCATGTAAAACAGGGCGTGGAGACCGGCATTGCCTACATCTCGGAAATGCTGAATGCCATCTTAAAACCAGAGCAGACCACCACGGTGCTTCTGGAAACCATGGCCGGAAAAGGAAGCGAGGTCGGCGGCCGCTTTGAGGAACTGCGGGAGATCATTGACTGCGTGGAACTTTCCAGCCATCTCGGTGTCTGCCTGGACACCTGCCATGTCTGGGACGGCGGCTACGACATCGCAAACCACCTGGATGAAGTTCTCACCGAATTTGACCTCGTGATCGGACTCGGCCGCCTCCGCGCCATCCACTTAAACGACAGCTTAAATCCCCTCGGCGCCCACAAAGACCGCCATGCCCGGATTGGAGAAGGCTGCATCGGACAGGATGCCCTCATCCGCGTGGTACAACACCCGGCGCTGAAGGACCTGCCGTTTTATCTGGAGACACCAAATGAACTGGATGGGTATGCAAGGGAGATTGCGCTGATGCGGGCACATGTGGAATAGTCATTGGGAAATAATATTGGTTACAGTGTCAAAAGTCTGAGTCCACGACATGCTTGCATGTCGGTGGAGGAATGACTTTATGACACGCACTTCAATGAGGATGTAGTGGGGCGAAAGCCCCGCGAGAATCCGAATTGAAGTAGAATTGTGGGAGTGCGAAGCACGGAACAATTCGTGTAACCAAAAGTTCGGGTGTTTTGACACCCGAACCAATATTTCCCAGGAATAAAACGGAATCAGCAACCATAAAAGAAGAAAAAAACAACCGCAACTGTACAGATAAAAGTCAATTCCTTATCCGTATCATTACGGTTGTTTTACTTATATTCGCTTCACAAGACATTCCTTTTTATAAAACGCGATTCCATAACACAAAACTTCATTTCCATTTTCCACGAATTCTTCCGCATAACTGCGATCCTGAATCTGCGTTAATGCTTCCTCACATTCCCGGTCAAGCTTTGTTCTGTCTTCTGCAATCTTGACCTCAAAAATCACTACCCGCATGTTAGCCGGATCTGCGATCACAATATCACTTCGTCCTGTGCCATGTTCCCGATTGGATTCTACCGCATAGCCGATTCCGGTAAAAATCCCTGCAAGAAATGCGTGGTAATAATCTTCCCGGTAATCGTGATAGCTGATGGTTTTTCTCAGCAGGCGATTCATTTCTGAAGTAATCGTCTCCACATCTCCGCGCCAGATGGCCTCGCCCAAATTCTCTGGCTTCCAGGATGGGGCGCTTTCCGTGAACCATTTTACAATCGTGTCACGGTAAATTTCCCGGATTTCTTCATTGGGAATCATAAGCGCCGTAAAACCATCCCGGATTCTGTTTCGATCCTCAGTCAATAAATCTTCCTCCCTGCACCGTGTCAAATATCCGGTCAGATACAGTACACTCCAGAAGTTTTCGTCGGAACACCGGTCAAAATCATAGGTCAGATTTTCATCAATTTTCTGGATAATATAACCGCCGCTCAACAAGGTTTCCAGCTTTGTTGTGATAAGATTCTGCTTATGATCAAGGAACGAACGAATCACTGCATTATCACTGGTGTTTCTCCAGTAACTGACTGGATGGCTCATTTCTTCGTGTTCCTGAAGATCATACACATAATTGAGCACATCCCAGGGACAATACATGTCAAATTCACCGAAATGATAACCATCATACCACGCACGGACACGTTCTGCCTCATTCTGATAACCGGAATCCTTCAGAATCCGCCCTACCTCCTGGCTGGTAAACCCAAAATATTCATTCAGTCTTGATTTTACGATCGAATCTGAAACAAAATTATTTGTTCCGGTAAAAATGCTCTCCTTGGATATACGCAGGCAGCCTGTCACTACCGCAAAAAGAAGGTTGCTGTTATCCTTCACAGAAGTACTCATCATGGCACGCATCATATCCAGCATCTGGTCGTAATACCCATGCGCACTCGCTTTAGCCAGCGGCACATCATACTCATCCAGCAGAAGAATCACTGGCTTTTCATAATGGTCATGCAGCATCTGCATGATTAGAGAAAGGCTTGTTTTCAGCATCATATCGGTTGTCTTTCCATCCACTACATCAACAAGCTGCAAAAAAATCTTTTTATCAAATGGATTTACCTTTTCGCTTTCTGTCAGATAAAAATACTGCCTGCACAGTTCCGCAATTCTTCTCTGAAGCATACTTTTTGCTGACTCAAAATCAAGTCCGTCTACGTCCTTCAGTGTCAGAAAAACCGTAGGATACTGGTTCATCCAGTTTGCACAAAGTTCGGAATCCTTCGAAATTGCAAGACCGTCAAACAATTGATGGCTGTCTTTTCGTATATCAAAAAAGTTTGCCAGCATACTCATGCCGAGGGTCTTTCCAAAACGGCGCGGGCGGGTGATCAGTGTTACCTTGGTGGCTTTTGTTTTTACCAGTTTTTCAATCAGTTCTGATTTGTCAATAAAATAATATCCATTTTCACACCCAAAATCAGACTTTCCTGTACATATCCATCAACCGGCTGATAATCAAATGTGTAACAATTATAATCTCTCCGGCTTCTCGTTTTATCCCAGTCAGATATCGTTAAACCAAGCTGCCTGCTGATGCCTGCTATCGTCTTATTTTTCAACTTCTGCCTTTGCCCCTGTGTCAGCGTGTCTGTAAAAGCAATATCAATATCTTCTGAAAAACGATCAATCGCATGATGACATTTTGAAAGAGAAGTGCCTCCCTTGAAAACACACCCTGGTGCTTCTTCAGCCAATAATTTCAGGATCATCGTAACATAATAATCCTTTTCTATAATTGCAATCGGTCTGTTCTGAGCTTCTGCCGTAGCTTCCAAAACATCTTTGAACAGTTCTTTGTCGTTATGCAAAAACATCAAAACACCTCATTTCATACAGATTCCTGTAAATCCGCTCCGGATAATTTCCTATATACCGGTCCACCTCGTCTCTGCTGATTCCTTCGTTTCTTATATATGCTTTAACGCAGTCAGAAGCATCTGTAATATTTTCATCTGCATATTGTGTAACATTACTTAACAAGTCCAGCAATTGCAATACACGGTAGTTCTGATCCGTGATAAGAATCCTTGGCTTTCTCAGCACGATTCTCCGGCCCTTTATATCCACTTCCCGGAATCGCGCACTTGCATGATTGGATACAATTTCAACCACATACGGAACCTGCGTCGTAATTCCAAGCTGATTCGCAAAGGTATACCCAGAATAATAACCATCTATTTTGCCTTTTCGTGAGATGTACTTTGCCCTTACCACTGTGTCTGTTCCCAAAGGGACGCCGCCTTTTAGCCTGCTCTGTTTCGGTATATAATACACTCCCTTATCAAAACGTCTAATCTTGCCAGAATCACATAACAGCTTAAACATTCTTCTAAGATTCACATCGGTTACGGGTAAATCAACATCTGCAACAAATATTGGTTCGTTCGGACGATAATTTTCTTCCAGATATTCATAAAGCATAAGTTTTCCTCCTTCCTACTACAATATGAAACGATGTCTGTTCTATTTCGTTACTCTTACTATAACGTATTTTATCTTTATATATCAAGTTACGTTATTATTATCTCATCACCTAAAAGAATATCCTTTTCCCTTTTAAATATACAAAAAAGCCGGAAAACATCTCTGCTTCCCGACTTTACAGTGATACTATGAAATTGCAATCTTCCTGTAACTCCTCCAGAAGTACGCCACCTCTGCTGCTCCCGTAATAGTCCAGGAGAAGAAATAGAGCAGGTACAGGGATGTTAAGGTGTGGAAATGGGCGAAGATTGTGAATACCCAGATCACACGAAATACGCAGGATCCCATAATGACAATGATCATCGGCGGAATGCTCTTTCCGATTCCGCGGGAGGCCGCGATGGAACCGTCCATAAATGCGGAAATCGCGTAGGAAAACGACATGATATAAAGCCGTTCCCGTCCGGCCTCAATGACAGCCGGTTCTGTTGCAAACAGAGATAAGAACTGCTGGCCAAAGGCGAGGAACAGGCCGCCCAAAATGGCTCCGATCACGAAGGCGTAGGTAATGCAGATAAAATAGCTTTTCAGTACCCGGTCTTTCTTCCCGGCGCCCAGGTTACGGCTCATGAAGCTGGCGCAGGCTGTGTAGAACGCAAACATGGAATTGTAAACCAGCGGGTCTGTGTTGGCTGCCGCCGCGTTTCCGGAAACCGTGACTGCATCAAAGGAATTGACGCCTGCCTGCACAAACAGATTGGCAATCGCGAATATGGCCTGCTGCAGTCCCCCCGGGATTCCAAGCATTAAAACGGACTGACCGGCTGCCTTATGAAAACGCACCTTACGAAACTGCAGTCTGCACACATCTCTCCGTCTCCACAGATGATGCAGGACCAGGCCTGCCGATGTATACTGTGCCATAACACTGGCAATGGCCACGCCCTCAGCCGCCATATGAAATCCGATGACAAAGACCAGGTTCATGATCACGTTCAGGACACCTGCCAGAAACAGATACACCAGCGGACGTTTGGTGTCGCCTCTGGCACTCATAACGCCATTGCCGAAATTGTAAAGGCCCAGCGCCGGCATTCCCAGGGAATAGATCCGCAGGTAATTGACTGCGCCTGCCATCAGCTCATCCTTCGTGTGCAGAATCGTCAGAAATACCCTGGAGCTGGTCAGGCCGACGATGCAGATGATCAGTCCGGTCACCAGACAGATCAGGAAAGAAGAATGGATGGTTTCCTCCGTTTCCTTCCGGTTTCCGGCTCCCAGACCATGAGCCACGCGGACATTCACGCCGGCACCCATACCAATAAGAAATCCGGTAAACAGCGTCACCAGAAGACTGGTGGAGCCCACCGATCCCAGCGCCCGGTAATCTGCGAAGCGTCCTACTACTGCCACATCGCTTAAGTTAAACATAACCTCCAGCAGCTGGGAAAAAATCAGCGGACAGCTGAACAGAAGGATGTTCCTCCAGAGAGAGCCTTCTGTCATGCTGACCGCAGATGTCCGATTCTTCTTTGAATCCATTTTGTTATATTCTTTAAAATTCTGATCAATGCTCATACAGCTTTAAGCTCTCCAGAATAATGTCTACGCACTTTTCTACCCCAAGTTTTCCGCTGTTTAAACTCAGATGGTAGTTTCTCGGGTTGCCCCACTCGTTGCCGCTGTAATACTGGTAGTAGTCGCGGCGCTTCTGGTCGATCCGGCGCATACGGCTTTCCATCTTTTTCGCAGTTTCCTGTGGCTCCAGAGCCAGCATACGCTCCACACGCTTCTTCATGCCCGCACAAATGAATACATGGAATCCGTCCTCTACCAGAATATCGGAGCAACGTCCGATGATGACACAGGGACCCTGCTGAGCCAGTTTCTTGATGATCTGGGACTGGGCCATAAATACCTGATCCGATACCGGAACTTCATATAAAGAAAATGGATCTACCGATACATAATCATGATCGATCCGTTCTTTCTTTCCGATTACCTCATCATGACTGTGGAACACCTCTTCGGAAATGTTGGTGTCCTCTGCTGCCATGGAAATGATTTCTTTGTCGTAAAACGGGATGCCCAGCTTTTCCGCCAGACGGAACCCCACCTCACGGCCGCCGCTTCCAAACTCACGGCTTATGGTAATGACTCTGCTCATAATTGCTGCCTCCTCTCCGGTATCTCATTTCACCTTCCGGATGCAGTTCTCCCTGCATGCCGAAAACAAAATTTCCTGAATACCGTGTCTCCATCTTAGCATGTTTGTCCACAGAAAGCTACCGTTTCCGGCAAAATCATGCACAATTCTGGGTTTCTTTTTTTCGCCTCTCACAGCAAACACGACAAATTCGGATGTTTTTTCGCGCACAGTCAGGTCTGATCCGTCAAAATCTCAAACGCGACCCGCTCATCTCCGTCTGCCAGATAAATGATGCCGCATTTGGTAAAACCGAGTTTTCCCAGTACATGCTGCATGGGCAGATTGTTGCGGTGCGTATCGATCCGCATGTCACCTCCGCTGTGTTCCAGGCACCAGCGGATGCAGAATGAACCGGCCCCCTTCACGCGCCCAGGTGCTGCCACCCGATGCATGACATGGTAATCCCCGGTACCGATCCAGCTTCCCTCATAAATCTTCGTGTAATCCGGCTCCGGTCCCTCTGAAAAATAGAAGACTCCGGCCAGCACGCCGCCAGCTTCACAGACATAGCTTTTCCCTTCCCGGATATCGGTTTCTACCTTCTCCGCCGGCGGATAAGAAGTTCCCCACTGAGTTCCGTTTCCGGTCTCCTGCATGAAGGCTCTGGCCTCGGCGTAAAGCTTTAAAATTTCCGGCAGATCTGCCATTTGTGATTTTCTGATTTCCATACGATCATCTCCCCATCGCGTCTTCGTTCTGATATCATAACGGTTCACCGCCTTCACAGTCACCTGATATCAATATATCCGGCCGGATCTGGCACATTTCAGTCCGGCCCTTTCCGGCTTATCGGATGAAGCTGGTTCTGGCCCGCTCTTCCCGTCCGGTCGGCGGGGTGATGCCCGCTGCCTTTCCTGCCTCGATGCACCTGATCATCCAGGCCATGTTGCGTGCCAGGGTGCGCATGGTCTGCAGACCCTCCAGATCCTGAAGTACCTCCTCCGGCTTATTGCCGTGCACCATGTTCCAGTACTGGGAGCCGACCGTCATCATATTGCTGATGCCGAAATATTTGTTCAGCACATCGAAGGATGCCGTGGTTCCTCCGCGTCTTGCAGAAACCACTGCCGCTCCCGGTTTGTAGGCAAATGCGCTGCCTGCGGAATAGAACAGGCGGTCCAGGAAGGAGAGCACGCGTCCGCTCGGATGCGCATAGTAGACCGGACTTCCGAAGATGAAACCGTCTGCCTCTTTTGCTTTCGCAGCTGCAAGATTGACCTGATCGTCATCAAATGCACAGCGGCCCAGCTTTCCGCAGGCACCGCATCCGATACAGTCGCGGATAGCGTCCTTTCCAAGCTGGATGATCTCGGTCTCCACACCCTCCTCGTTTAAGGCCTTTGCTGCTTCGCTTAAAGCCGTAAAGGTACAGCCATGTTCATTTCCACTTCCATTGATCAATAATACTTTTGCCATGTGAATATCCCCTTTCCCTCTTGTTTTCTCACAGTTTTCCGAATACGGTCTGTTTCGTCAGGATTCCTGTCTCTGTATCCTTCCGGCAGCCGCAATCTGCCTAAAGCCCATCATCCCGTATCCAACATCAAAAGCTCGTAACTGTTCAGTACCTTCACAGTCAATTCCTAATTCAGTCCCGCTGCCCGTACCAGATGCTTCGCCAGAACCGCCGTGGTCACGGCTCCGACACCGCCGGGCACCGGAGTTGCCGCCCGGGCTTTATCCTGAATGGTCTCGTAATCCACATCACCGCAGAGTCTTCCGTTCTCATCTACATTGATTCCCACATCGATCACCACGGCATCCTGGCCCACATAGCCACCATTCAGCATCTTTGCCCGTCCGGCTGCGGCCACCAGAATCTCCGCATTGCGGCAGGTGCCTGCCAGGTCCTTCGTTTTGGTGTGGCAGATGGTAACAGTGGCATTTTCCTTCACCATTAACATGGAGAGTGGCTTTCCTACAACCATGCTGCGGCCCACAATGGTCACGCGTTTTCCGGCCATCGGGATTTCTGCTGCTTTCAGCACTTCAATCACTGCCTCCGCTGTACATGGTGCAAACCCGCTGTCATCTCCCGCAAAAACCTTTGCAATATTGACCGGAGAGATGCCGTCCAGGTCCTTCGCCGGATCGATTATTCCCTCGATATCCTTCTCGCAGATCTGCTTCGGCAATGGACGCAGCATCAGGATTCCGGTCACATCCGGGTCCTCGTTGATCTTTGTGAACTCTGCCTTAAAATCAGCATCCGTGATGTCTGCCGGATACACATAAGACTGCACCCGCAGGCCGAAATTCTCCATCTTTTTGGTGGCGCCGCGCTCGTAAGACATATCATCCGGATTCTCACCCACACGGATGACAGCCAGCTTTGGAACCTCGCCACTGCATTTTTCAAGTGCTGCCTGCACTTCTTCTTTGATCTTTGCAGAAACCTCTGCGCCCTTTAATGCTCTCATGAATTTTCTCCCTCGTTCATTTAATGTTTGTCTTCCCGGGCAATGCATTCTGCGTTTTTGCGTGCATCTGCTGTGTCATGTTATCCGGCAAGCTGCTCTACCACCTTCGCGTATATTGCATCCGCTTTCTTTGTTCCGTCTTCAAGCAGCGTTCTGGCCTTCGCATTCAGTTCTTCCGCCTTTTCCCAGTTCTTCATGGATTTGGTATTGATATAAACATTCATGACCGCTCCTGTCAATGCAGTGCGGGCAAACTGAACAGCAACTCCCACATCAGACACGGCCATACGGCTTCCCTTTTCTTCAAGGATCTCCAGAAACGACAGTGTCTCTGCTGCCTTTTTCATCATGTGAAGTGGCACCAGACTCGCTGCCAGCAGATTTTCTTCCATGATCCGGGCCTTTTCCTGCCTTTCTTCCTCGGTGGATGCCGGAAGGCTGTAGGCCGCTGCCAGCGGAGCAAAAGCCTTCGCGTCCTGGTCTGCCAGATCCAGAAAATCCTCCTGCAAAGCATGAAGCTTTCCCAGCAGCTCCTGCATGGTTTCCTCGACATCCGCATACTTTTTCTTTCCAACGGTTAAGTTTGCAACCATCTGTCCCAGCGCTGCTGCCAGGGTGCCGCCAATCGCAGACGCGCCGCCACCGCCCGGAACCGGGGCCTTGGAGGCCAGGGTGTTCAGCCAGAGACCCATCAATTCTTTTTCTATCATCAGAGAATCCTCCCAGTATTCAAAATGTCATTTCAAGATTATACCATACCAAAACAAAGAACGCCAGTCCCGGAACAAGGACTGGCGTTCCTGATTGATTGCCCGAATGGCATCTCTGTATGTTCCTGTTTTAGCCCCGTAGCTGATCCATCGGATCTTTTCCGAGAATTCCCGGCTCGGTCATGGTGTAGGGATCCAGAACGGTGTTTAACTGTTCCTCATCCATCAGACCCTTCTCCAGGATCAGATCCCTCACCTGTCTTCCTGTTCTGAGGGCTTCTTTTGCAATGTTGGCAGCAGTCTCATAACCCACATACGGGCAGATGGCGGTAATAACGCCGATGCTGTTCTCCACCTGTTTGCGGCAATGCTCTTTGTTCGCTGTAATTCCGGTGATGCAGTTATCGACCAGCGTCTTCACGGCATAAGTCAGGGTCTCAATAGACTCAAACAGGTTATAGAAAATGATCGGTTCAAAGGCATTCAGCTCCAACTGTCCGGCCTCGGCTGCCATGGTGATGGTCACATCATTTCCAATGATATTAAAGGCAACCTGGTTTACCACCTCCGGGATCACCGGATTAACCTTGCCCGGCATGATGGAAGAACCGTTCTGTCTGGCCGGAAGGTTGATCTCACCGAAACCGGTTCTCGGTCCGGAAGACATCAGGCGCAGGTCGTTGGACATCTTGGACAGGTTCACGGCACAGTTTTTCACAATGCCGGACACGGAGGCGTAGCTGTCCAGGTTCTGGGTAGCATCGATCATATCATAGGACTGCACCAGCTCCTCGCCGGTCAGGGTGGACATATTTTTTACGACCCGGTGGAAGTACTGCACATCCGCGTTCAGTCCGGTTCCGATGGCAGTACCGCCCAGGTTCAGGCAGCGGATCTCTTCCTTTGCGTTCTCAAAGCGTTTGATATCACGGCGGATGGCGGATGCGTAAGCATGAAACTCCTGACCCAGCCGGATCGGCACGGCATCCTGCAGCTGGGTACGTCCCATCTTAATGACAGAATCAAATTCCTGTGCCTTCTGCATCAGCGCCTCCTCCAGGCGTTTTAACTGCTCCTGGGCATTACCCAGAAGTTTTAATGCTGCCATCTTGCCGCAGGACGGGAATACATCATTGGTAGACTGGCCAAAGTTTACATGATCATTGGGATTCACCAGCTTGTAATCGCCTTTCTTTCCACCAAGAATCTCAATGGCCCGGTTGGCAATGACCTCGTTGGCGTTCATATTTAAAGAAGTTCCAGCGCCGCCCTGGATCGGGTCTACAATAAACTGGTCATGCAGCTTTCCGGCAATGATCTCATCGCAGGCCTGGATGATGGCGGTTGCTCTTTTCTTATCCAGTTCACCAACCTCAAAATTGGTGATGGCAGCTGCCTTCTTGATCTGTGCCACGCTGTTGATCAGCTCCGGATGCATCTTCAGTCCGGTAATGTTAAAGTTTTCATGGGCGCGGAGAGTCTGCACACCGTAATAGGCATCCTCCGGCACTTCTTTTTCTCCAATGGAATCGTGCTCCAGACGATATTTCTTTTCCTCTTCTTTCATAACCTTAGCCTCCTCATAAAATGCGGCATACGCTTCCCAAAAACTGTGTCTTCTGACCGCTCTTATCTTGTTCTTGACATCAGTATAGTTTAGCACTACACTATTTTCAAATACTTATAAAATCATATACTTTATAGATTACAGTCTATATCAGGAGAACTTTATGTTTCAGGGGATGCACTATATTTACGAAGTTTACAAGGAAATGAGTTTTTCCAAAGCGGCCCGCAATTTATTTATCAGCCAGCCGTCTCTGAGTGCCGCGGTAAAAAAAGAGGAAGCCCAGATTGGCTTCCCTATCTTTGACCGCAGCTCCAATCCCATCCAGCTTACCGAACTGGGAAAGGAATACATCCGATCCATCGAGATCATCATGGACGTGGAAAACGGATTTCAGAATTATATCAACGATATGCGGGAGTTAAAAAGCGGCTCCCTCTCCATTGGCGGTACGAACCTGTTTACCTCCTATGTCCTGCCGCCGCTGATTTCCCGCTTTAACGAACAATACCCACAGGTACACCTGAATCTGATGGAATCCACCACCGCAGAACTGACACAACGGCTCTTTTCCGGCTCCCTGGATCTTCTGATTGACAATCGAAGCATGGACAGCTCCGTCTACAGTAAGCGCTTTTTCTGCGAAGAACATCTGCTGCTCACGGTTCCGGCCCGCTTCGCAGTCAATAAAGCCATGAAAAACTACGCGCTGACGGCTACGGATATCCTGGAGGACCGGCATCTGAATTCCCGCATTCCACCGGTCTCCCTGGAGCATTTCCAGAACGAGAGCTTTCTGCTGTTAAAAGGCGGCAATGACACCCGGGTGCGGGCCGATCGGATCTTCCATAATGCCCATTTTCTGCCGAAGATCCGCCTGGAGCTGGACCAGCAGATCACAGCCTACAACCTGTCCCGTCAGGGCATGGGCATCTCCTTCAGCTCCGACACCCTGATCCGCCACGTGCCAGATGAGGAGCATCTGGTGTACTATAAGCTGAACCATGAGGAGGCCCGCAGAGAGGTTAATTTCTATCACAAACGCAGCCGGTATATGCCGAAGGTAGTCAGCGCCTTCCTGGATATGATCTAAGATCATCCGGAAAGGCGCTGTTCTGTTTCTATCCTTCTTATAGATATTTATCTATATGATTTATCGTTATATAGTTATGACCATCACATTCCGGTAAATGTCATGTGACGCTATGAAACCGGCGATCGCTGCTATCATCCCTATCACCGCCATCCAAAGTGGCATATCATCTACCTCCTTGCATCGAACGGAACAGGTCGATCAAATCTGTAAACAACCTCAGCTCGTCAGTAAAGCGCTGACGCAGCTGCACCGGGCTCTCATGTCCTTTTCCAGTATCAAAAAAGCCGCATCCACTATGGACAGCAATATACAGCTTCCCATCACAATTTAAGTTAATGGCAAGCTTGCCACCGGATGAATCTGCCAATGCCAGGAATCGCTCCACTCGGCTGGAATCCAGGATACCAAGGGCTTTCTCAGCATCATCACTGCTCAGATTGAACCGTTTGTCAAAGGTCTCATTGCCTGTTTTGATCGTCCTGGTGTGGAACAGCCTATCCATTTTATCCCGCGGCCAGATGGTCAGCCAGGTCGGAAATTCCTGTTCCAACTCACACAGCATCCACTGGCCGGTATAAACCTCCCGTTCGTTTTTCTCCCACAGCCCCGTTTCCTCTCGTTGAACCTCATCCACATCCGTCAGCTTCATGGTGCACAGTTCTGCGGTAAGCCCCTGATACGTTCCACGAACATATCCGCTGCCACTTGAATAGTTATAGCCAGGCAGCGGAATGTTCGTATCTTTCACATCCAGGAGATGGGGCACCGGGTTCATCTGTATGTTTGTAAAGACATGATCCGCGATTTCCGGCACAATTGCGTCATACGCCTGCTGATTTGCTTTATTCCTTGCTTTGCCCTGGGTCATCTGCCCCAGGCCGAGCAGTACGGCACCTGCAATGATGACCGCCATATTCCCGCCCAGGATTATGCCACACACGATTACAATTCCGCCAAACAGCGAAAGAAGCGTTCCGCCGGCTCTGCCGCATTTGCTCTTATGCAGTTCCTGTGACAACTGCTCATCTGTCATTTTCATTTTCTGTTCTGCCATATTCTTCCCTTTCCACCACGTCGGTTAAAGCAGGACCCTCGATCAGGCGATCCAGCACGCTGCCCAGTTCCTCCAAAGATCGGATGTAGCTTCGACGCGCCGCATCCAGGTCACTTAAGTCTACGCTCAGCAGTATCCTGGTCATCCTCACCGACCGTAATGGTGGAGAGATCTTCCCGGAATACATAACGCTCCACCGGATCCCAGATCCAGATCAGCTCCGTATTGTCTCCATATTCATCAATGAAGCTGACCAGAACATCACTTTCCCCATCGCCATCTATATCATCAAAGGAGATCGCGTTAAAAGTCTGCTCCGCATCTGAAATATGCAGGGGAAACAGCACACTGTCATAGAGTAACTGCTCCGGTTGATCCCAGTAAAACGCCGCGCTGGTCTCACTTACAGTAACCAGCACATCCACACTTTTTCCATCGTGGGTAATCGTTCCGCTGCCGGCCACTACGCCGCTGGTTCGCCAGTCATCTCCTGCCACATCTCCTGAAGCACTACAGGCCACAAGGCTAAGACCAAGCACTACAGGCACAGTAAGGAAAAATCGCTTTATCTGTCGTTTCTTCATACTCTGCTCCTCCTTTCCATCACTCCATCAGATCCTCATCTTCCTCGTCCTGAATGCTTTCATTTGCGTCATCCCTCCCTAATTTTCATCACCCAGATACAGCTGCGAAAAAATACTTTGGTAAATCTCATCCATATCTTCTTCCGTATCCACAGCCTCACAGAACCCGTAAAGATAGGTATAACTGTCCGTATCCATGGCAAATACCGTCCATTTCCGGGTATCCTCATTCTCACCTGCGGTATACGTTACGATATACACCGGGTAAGTTAAGTTCTCGGTATATTCCTCATTTTCTTCTGCAGATAACAGTTCATAGGTATCCGTATCACTTAAGGCAAAAGCGCAGGCTGTCAGATAATCTTCCAGATCCTGGACCTCCGGAACAAAGCAGGTTGGCTCTGCCGTATTTACCACAAGGATCTGGCCGTCCTGCGTGAAATCCTCATAGCGGTACGTTCCATCCTCATTGTTTTCTGTTCGAAAGTTCTGCATATTGGTAAAGGGCAGCGCCCCACCCATCAAAACAGGGATACGTTCACTCGGGATCAGATCCCCGCGACCATCGTCGTTCAGAGCATAAAGCTCCACAATTTTTTTATCATAGACTACCGCATTATACGCGCTGTCCACAAATATGGGAACGCTGACATCCGGCGGTGTAAAGATCAAAAAGCTGCCATTTTCCAAAATCGTTGCGGTATCAGGATTATAGTTCGGATTGATTGGCTTTTCATCCTCGCCGTAAAACTGAACCTGAAAACCTCTGCCCAGTTCTGCTGCCGTATATTTTCCCAGATCGATCTTAGTGCTTTCGCCTTCAGCCAGTGTTGTCTCCAGGCGGTTATCTCCCCAGTCTTTCCCATCCGTTTCTCTAATACGGATATCTTCTAAAGGATATGTAGTACGGTTCACCATGGTGATTTCAAGTGGCTTTCTTCCTATGCTGCAGGCACATAGTCCCATGCAGGACAGAAGTGCCATCAAGATTAAAATAAAGTTCTTCTCCCGTCTCATTGTTCTTTTCTCCCCTTTCCATATGATCAAACATCCCAGTTATTTATCCAGTCCGTTCCCCAGTCCGTGGCAGGATCATAGATTTTTTCCGGGATCCAGCCAGCAGGGTAGATCAGACCGTCCCCATAAAGGTAAAGCCCCATGCCCGATCCGGCATCCCCTCGGGTGCCATTTGAAGAATAGTCTTCCGTATAAGCTGCATATTCCTTAATGTTCCTGTTCTGCCATGGACAATATTTCATCGTGGCTCAGCTCCACATCTCCGAAGCGGACAAAGATACCATTGGTCACAGCACTGCTCCACACGTTCTTATCCGCAAGCGAAAGAAAACGGATCTTATCCAGATAAGGCTTCATGTCCAATAAAAGCCGGCTTCCCGATACAAAATCAACCTGCAAAATATAATCGGGCAGCGGTGTAACATCCTTAAGATATCTCCGTCTCAAAAGCGTCCTCCTTTCCCTTCGTGTGCTGTTAATGTTCCTGCTCTGCCATTGTCAAAATTTCATCATGGCTCAATTCCACATTGCCGAAACGGATAAAAATGCCGTTTGTTTCAGCGCTCCCTCCAAAAATATTCTGTTGTGTCTCCCTCGAAACAGATTTTGCTGTAGCTCATATCCAATCCTCTGGAGGTTGTGTACTGAAATGTCTGCCCGCTCTGAAGACGGCGCTTATTTCCTAACTTGAGTACAATGCCATCCGGGTCTCCCACTTGAACATCCCCCTGCTCCGGGTCAAATTCATACCAGTAAATGGTATCTCTCCGGGCCATAAAATAGAGGGAGCTGCTCCTATCCCCGTCAGGATACCAATATCCCTCGGCGACTGTATTGTCGTTATCATCAGAAGAGATGATTTCATGTTCCTGTGTGCGCATATCCTCAATGGAGTCATAACCCAGTTGCTCCGCCGGATTATCATCGGTGAAGTCATAGTCGGTGTCCTCAATCACACCGGAGGTATAGTAATCTTCGCTTTCACCTGTACTGCTGCCCACTCCGCAGGCGGCAAGACTAAGGCATATGACCAGCGCCAGCAGAAAAACCATACATTTTTTCCAACCCTTCATTTTCTCACTCCTCCTAAGTCAATAAAAATCCACTGTATAAATATTGTATGGTGGATAAAAAAGATAACCATTAACCAAAGGTTAGATAATCTTTAGGAATATCAATGCAAAATAGGCGTGTTACGTCATTACTGTGTCATGCATAAATAAGAGCGCCCTCGGTGGCGGGGGCGCTCTTTGCTATTCAGGAGGGCGGGGGCGGTTGGGTTAATGCTTGGCGTCAAGGCTGCGCAGGTTCTGGCAGAGAGCGAGCCCGCCATCGACGAATGGAACGCGGTGGAAGGCGTCGCGATGGGGACAGCTCTCGCGGCTGCAATGCTCGCAGCAGCAGGCGACATACTCGGAATAGCTCATCTTCCAGTTGGTGCGGGTCTTGAACTCTTCAGCTGTAAACATAGTGCAATCTCCTTTCGGTGGTCGGCGCGCCCCGGTCAGGCCGGGAGCGCGTCGGGTTCTGTTGCGGCGTGGAGGGCTTGCAAGTGCTGCTCGGTGTTCCGGGGTTATACCAACACTTTTTCGCGCTGTGCCAGCGCCAGCCGTCTGCCTTGAGGGCTTCGCGCACGGCTGCGGACGGTTTGCCGGAGAAATAGACCTCTACGCCGTCATGCCGCTGTTCGCGGCGTTGACGATGGCCCCGCACTTGAGCCGTGTGATGTCCCCCTGCCAGAGGTAGAGGTCGCCGCTGACCGGCTGCAAATCGTCGAGGTTGGTGATGCCCTCGTCTGTCAGCTCCTGCCGCAAA
>CAVIRL010000012.1:23861-35306 GCA_963645005.1 Prevotella sp. P5-108 | reverse complement strand
AGCAAACAACGATATGTGAAAATATAGGAAGGCGGCCTCTTTCATTTCCGGACCTCTATTAATTCCGCTCCTAAATTGTTATTTCTCAAAAGCCGGATTTTCTCTTGACAAACTCCATTTCCATGCTACGCTTGATAGCAGAGATTATTAAGATAAGAAAAGAGGATTCCCCATGCATAGGATCGACAGAAACAGTCCCTGCTGGTGTGGCAGCGGACTGAAATACAAAAAGTGCCACTATGATTTCGATGAAAAACTGAAAATGTACGAAAACAAGGGCTGCATTATACCGGAGCACGATATGATCAAGACTCCGGAGCAGATTGAGAAGATCAAGGCCAGCGCCCGGGTGAACATTGCGGTTCTGGACTATGTAGCTGCGCACATCAAGGCCGGTGTTACCACAGAGGAGATCGATCAGTGGGTTTACGATGAGACTACCAGGCACGGTGCCATCCCGGCTCCGTTAAACTTTGAGGGTTTCCCGAAGAGCGTCTGCACCTCCATCAATGAGGTTGTCTGCCATGGTATCCCGGATCCGAACCGTGTGCTGCAGGACGGTGACATCATCAACGTAGACTGCTCCACCATCCTGGACGGCTACTATTCCGACTCTTCCCGTATGTTCTGCATCGGCAATGTCCCCCCGGAGAAGAAGCGCCTGGTGGAAATTACCAGGCAGAGCCTGGAAATTGGCTTAAAAGAAGTAAAGCCCTGGAATTTCCTGGGCGATATGGGCGCAGCCATCCACGATTTTGTCCGTGAAAACGGCTACAGCGTTGTCCGCGAGATCGGCGGTCATGGCGTTGGCCTCCAGTTCCACGAGGAGCCATGGGTCAGCTACGTTTCCGAGCGCGGCACCGAGATGCTCATGGTTCCGGGCATGATGTTCACCATCGAGCCGATGGTCAACATGGGCAAACCGGACGTCTTCGTGGACTCAGATGATGACTGGACCGTATACACCGAAGACGGAAAACCATCTGCCCAGTGGGAGATCCAGATTCTGGTCACCGAGGACGGCTACGAAATCATCGCATACTAATGAAACAGCAATAGGACATGTCCTCTCGGTTCGGAGACATGTCCTATTTGCGCATATATCCTGTATTTTTTACGAAAGTGTAATCCGTGTTCCATTTAAAGCCTCAATATCCTCTTCCTGATGCGTGCTGAGAAGTGTAAGCTTCCCGGCGCTCTTTTTTTTCAGGTAGCGGATCACCTCTGTCCTGGTTCCTGCGTCCAGTCCGGTAAAGGGTTCATCGAGGATCAGAAGGTCCGACGGAGCACAGAGGGCGCGACAGATGGCCACGCGGCGTTTCTGTCCGCCGCTCAAGGTCGCCACCGGCCGGTTCAGTGCTTCTTCCAGCAAAAGTTCCATCAGCTCCTGCTCTGCCGCCTTCCGGGTCATGGAGGAAGCTGCCGTCATCAGGACATTGTCCGCCGCGGAGAAGTCCTCGCACAGCCGGTCTTCCTGAAAGACCGCAGCAATGCGGATCCCCCCCAGTGCTTCTGCCCTGCGGTTTCCGGCTTTTTTCCCACATGCAGTCAAACAGTTCCTCCATGACCGGCCGGCAGCCTTCTGAAATTTTCGCTCTGCCTGCCCGGCCAGAATCTGTCCGGCATCCGCCGTTTCCAGCCCCATCAGAATCCGGAACAGCGTCGTCTTTCCCGTCCCGGAAGGTGCCATGAGGCAGTAGATCCGCCCGCTCTCCAGTTCCATGGAAACATGCTCCAGTACCGGACGGCCATCAAATTGTTTACACAGGTCACGAATCTGCAGTTTCATGGGCTGTTTCTCCTTTCTGCGGACACAGTCTGGACAGCAAAAGCAGGGCCAGCCGTTCAAATCCCGCGCTGATCAGGATGATCACAAATGTCCAGGCGAACAGGTCCGCCGTTTCCAGATAGACTTTTGCCATATACAGATGTTCCCCGATGGAATGCTCCGGCAGTCCGATCACCTCTGCCGCTGCCCCGGATTTCCAGCTCATGCCCAAGGCAATTCGGCAGCCGCTTAAGAGATACGGCACCAGTGCCGGAAGATAGATAAAACAGATCCGCCGCCAGACCGGCATGCGAAACACCTCTGCCATCTCCAGCAGTTTCCGGTCGGTGCTTTTCAACCCGGCTATCGTATTTACATAGATGACCGGCAATACCACCAGAAACGAGATCACAACAGAAAGATTGCGGGAACCGGCCCAGATCAGGGCGAGGATCACGAAGGATGCCACCGGAACCGATTTGAGAAACAACATAAACGGCTCCAGAATTTCCTCCAGAATCGGCATCATATAAGCCAGACTTCCAAGAAGCACGCCTGCCGCAAAGGCCGACAGAAATCCAATGCTGATCCGGCCGAAGGAGCCAAGAACCGAGCGCCAGAAATCTGCAGACGGAAGCAGGGTCCACAATGCCCGCAGGGCCTCAAGAGGCTCTACCAGCATAATGGAATTATGTACCAGCATGGCAGTAATCTGCCAGAATGCCAGCCACAGACAGATGATAAGCGGTTTTCTGAGCTTATTCATGCAGATAGTAGAAACCGTCATCCGGCACCTGTCCGCCTACTGCAGACGGATCCAACTCATACAGAGTCTCCAGATAACCAGACAGTCTGGTCTTCATATCCTCTCCGTCAATGCAGACAATGCTGCAATACGGAATGGCCTTTGCCGCGATCGGTGCTTTCTCGATGATGCCGGCTGCTGCCACCAGCTCTGCTGCGTCTTCCACATTCGCATTCACCCAGTTTGCTGACTCCTCATGCTCTTTCACGAAAGTATCGACTGCCTCCGGATTCTGCTCCAGAACTTCTTTGCGGCACACGGTAACACCGGTTACCAGGGAGCTGCCATTTTCCGGCTGGGTCTTGTCCCATTCTTCGGTCAGGTTCAGAACCATCTTTAAGTTCTCATTCTGAGCCATGGCTGCGGTCACAAAAGGCTGCGGCAGAAGGCCGATGGCATCTGCATTCTCCTTTAATACGGCTGCAACCTCCGCAGCCTCAGACTTGTACTCAATGGTCACATCATCGGTGCTCAGGCTGTTGGCATTTAAAAGATACTGAAGCACATAATCCGGCGTGGTTCCCTTACCGGTCATGTACAGGGTTTTGCCCTTTAAATCTGCCATGCTGTGAATGGAATCATCCGCCGCAACCACATAGAGCACACCCAGTGTATTAATATCAATAACCTCAATGCCCTGCTGCGTCTTCTGATACAGCACACTCGCCAGGTTTGCCGGAACCAGCGCGATGTCCAGATCACCGGAAACCATCTGGGCTGCCAGTTCAGAAGCATCTGTCACCATGGAAAACTCATAGGAACCCTCAGTCTCCCCATTAGAAGCCTTGTCCATCAGAGATACCAGTCCGATGGTGGTCGGACCCTTTAAGGAGCCTACTCGGAGTGCCTCTGCGTCAGAATCTGTCTCTTCCGCTTCGGAAGCTGCCTCCACTGTCTCACTCTCTGCTTCCGTCTCTGCTGTGGTGGTCTCCTCCACAGTTGTCTCTGCTGTGGTCTGAGTCTTGTCTGCACCGGAACATCCAGCCAGAGATGCCGCGGTCATGGCACACGCCAGGAGCATTGTCATTGTTTTCTTCATAAAATTTTCCTCTCTTTCCGTATCCTGCTTTTCTGTCAGAAAACCGGAACTAGCCGGTCCCGGTTCTTCCAGGTTAGTACAGATACGATTGCATTATACCACAAAACCAAAAAAAGTCCCTATGTATTTGCAGAAACACTTGCTGTTTCAAAGATTTATGCTATAGTAAACATGAACGTTATTCTTAGGAAAATGTATCATCCCATCACAGTTGGACGCAGCAGCCTGCGCCTGTATTAATATCGTTTATATAGAAACAACAGAATCCGTGCGGACCGTTTCCGGCTGCAACAGTTATCCTCTGTTATTTCACGAACAGTTACCACGAACATACTGATCGGAGCAGTGGTTTTCATTCTCTGCCAAGTCCGTCTGTCATTCTTAAGATTCCGTTCATTGTATCCCCAATTATAATCTAATAAATGCTGAAAAACAGGGGGAACACGTATTGTGCCGTTTTATCAGCGAAGAAGGAGAAAACAATGAAAACAGCAACAAGGAATCCAATCACTTCAGAACTTTCCCACTCCCGGACTTCATTCATGGTGAAGCTTGGCCTCATGGTGGCCATTATCGTCGTTATGGCCTTTTCACCCCTTGGCTACCTGCGCACTCCGGGACTTACCATTACCTTTCTGACCGTTCCGGTAGCAGTCGGTGCCATCATCCTGGGACCGGCAGCCGGTGCCATCTGTGGTACAGCCTTCGGCCTTACCAGTATGGCTATGGCATTAACCGGCGGTTCTGCATTCAGCGCAGCGCTTATGCAGATTAACCCGTTCGGCCTGTTATTCACCTGCCTGGTTCCGCGTATCCTGGAAGGCTGGATCTGCGGTCTCATTTTCCAGGCTGCAAAACGCGTTTCCAAAAATGGCGCTTTTCTCGTTGCCAGCCTGTCCTGCCCGCTGTTAAACACCCTGTTCTTCATGGGTTCTCTGGTGCTGTTTTTCTACAACACTGATTATATCCAGGGTATCGCTTCCGGCCTGGGCGCAGCGAATCCGCTCATTTTCGTGATTCTGTTTGTAGGTATTCAGGGTGCCATTGAGGCAGTTGCCTGCACCATCCTGGGCAGTGCTGTTTCCCGCGCACTTGCCGCAGCGTTCCGCCAGTAAAAACCACACATATATAATAGAAGAAACGTAACTGTGAAGCTACGGAACAGTTACAAAGAAACACGATTTCCACGGGGCTGCCGCAGAATAAATTTCATTTTGCGGCAGCCTCCTGCTATTCCCATCATTCAGGAGGATAATCCCATGAAATTATTTGACTCTGTAAAAGAAATTCCCATCACCGACCTTACGGGCCTTCGCATCGGCAATGCCCAGGATTATGAGGCCATGACCGGCGTGACCGTTCTGCTTTTTGACCACGGTGCCAGAGCCGGTATTGATATCAGCGGAGGCGGTCCTGCTTCCCGGGAGACCCCCCTCACATCTCCCCTCACAGCCGATAACCCGTTAAATGCCATCGTCTTATCCGGCGGTTCTGCCTTCGGCCTGGCTGCCAGTGATGGCGTCCTGTGTTATCTGGAGGAACATGACATCGGCTACGAGACCGGCTTTGCCAGGGTTCCTCTGGTCTGCCAGTCCTGTATCTACGATCTCAATCTTGGACGCTCCGATATCCGTCCGGACGCAGCCATGGGCTATGCAGCCTGCGTGGACGCCGAGCATCCTCATCCGATATCCGGCGTTGTAGGGGGCGGCACCGGTGCCAGCGTCGGCAAGATCTGCGGCCGGGAAAAAGCCACCAAAACTGGTCTTGGCATGTATGCAATTTCCATCGGCAAGTTGAAGATTGCCGCAGTTGTTGTCCTGAATGCACTGGGCGATGTTTTCAATCCGGAAACCGGCGAAAAGATTGCCGGTCCGCGCAAACCGGACGGCAGCGGATTCTTCGATACCCGGGAAGAGCTGTATAAACTCAGCCAGAAAACCGATCTGTTCCAGAATGATCCAAACAGCAAAACAAACACCACCATCGGTGCCATCATCACCAATGGCGACTTTTCCAAAGCCGAGTTAAATAAGCTGGCCTCCATGGCCCGCTGCGGTTACGCCCGCTGCATCAACCCGGTTAATACCATGGCGGACGGCGATTCCATCTACGCCGCATCCATCGGAAGCGTACCGGCAGATTTAAATATGGCCGGGACACTGGCAGCTGAGGTTATGGCAGAAGCCATTCAGGTGGCAGTGAAGGCTGCAAAATAACAATTTAGGAGCGGAACTAATAAAGGTCCGGAAATGAAAGAGGCCGCCTTCCTATATTTTCACATATCGTTGTTTGCTTGCTTTCGCTAACACGCGTTCGCCTGTGTCGGATTAACATCCGCCCCATTCGGACGCGTGTGCTCAAGATGCAAACAACCTGATATGCTGAAAATACCGGAAGGCGGCCTCATTCATTTCCTGCTTTATTGGCTTCGCTAGGAAAATAAAAAAGCAACCAGAACTGTACCGATAAGGCAAGATGTTTTAGGTTTTACCAGTATCGTTCTGATTGCATTATATTGCCGTAGAATAGCCAGTAAAACAGAAGTTCCGGGCACTCCATACAGAATAAGCGGTACATTGGAATTTTCCTCGTGCGCGAGTATAGCGGCAGACCGGAGAGCATTGTCTGAGCGTGCAAAGCACGCGAGTTTTGCTCGCAGGTCTGACAATCGGCGACGGAGCGCACGAGGTACAAAATTCCACTTAGTACCGCGTTTCTGTGTGGTGTGCCCGGAACTTCGGACCTTTAGTGATTATGATTTAAATTTTCATTTGAGTTTTTCTCCGGTCAGCATTTCATAGCTCTGCAGATATTTATCAATGGTCTTCTGAACCACTTCCTCCGGCAGAGTCCAGTCATTGCCCGGGTGGGAGGTGAGCCAGTCACGGGCGAACTGCTTGTCGAAGGATGGCTGGCTGTGACCAACTTCGTATCCTTCTACCGGCCAGAAACGGGAGCTGTCCGGGGTCAGCATCTCATCACCGATGACGATGTTGCCGTTCTCATCCAGACCGAACTCAAATTTGGTATCAGCGATGATGATTCCGTGACTGTAAGCGTAGTCAGCGCACTTCTTGTAAAGAGCGATGGTGCAGTCACGAAGCTTTGCAGCATACTCTGCGCCCTTGCCCGGGAAGTACTTCTCCAGGTGGTCGATGCTCTGCTCGTAGGTGATGTTCTCGTCGTGGTCACCAATCTCGGCCTTGGTGGAAGGAGTGTAGATCGGCTCCGGCAGCTTCTGGGACTCCTGTAAGCCCTCCGGCAGTTTGACACCGTTTGCAGTGCCGTTCTTCTGATAGCTTGCCCAGCCGCTTCCGGTGATGTAGCCGCGGACGATGCACTCCAACGGAAGCATGGTCAGCTTCCGGCACATCATGGTCTTACCCTCAAATTCTGGAGACTGGAAATATTCCGGCATCTCTTTTACATCGGTGGTGATCATGTGGTTCGGCAGAATGTCCTTGGTGAGCTCGAACCAGAATTTGGACATCTGGGTCAGTACCTTGCCTTTGTTGGTTACAGTGTTGTGGAGAATCACATCAAAGCAGCTGATGCGGTCAGTGGCCACCATGATCAGGCTGTCGCCATTGTCATAGATTTCGCGTACCTTTCCTTCTTTAACAGGTTTCATCTTCATACCTCGCTGTGCATAAAATTTTTGATCCTATTGTTACGGTTGTGGGGGCTGCCTGCCTGGGCTGACAGCTTCTGGTAATAGGATATACGCAAAACAAATAAATGGCAAGTCTTTTATTAAAAAAACTTATAAAATTTTTCTGACGATGCCGGGACTGCTTTACAATTCAGGCTTCGTGCCCTATAATGGGGCATATGTGAGAAATGCTGTGATTTGCGCTGAAAATGGTGCGGGACTGCCGGAAACAGCATGTCGCCGCACAGTAAAAAATGGAGAGCATTATGATGGATAAAATATGGAAGAAACTCGTAAACCGGGAGACCATTTCCTACCTGATCTTTGGCGTGCTGACTACCCTGGTGGACTGGATCAGCTACTGGTATATGCGCCGTATCGGAATCGACTATCGGATCGCGACAGCCGGTTCCTGGGCGGCTGCGGTACTGTTCGCCTTTGTGACCAACAAGTTGTTTGTGTTTTGCAGCTTTGATCTGCAGCCGAAGAAGGTATGGGCGGAGTTTGTGCCCTTTGTAGCGTGCCGGGCAGCTACCGGAATCTTTACCATGGTGGCCATGATCGCCATGGTGGACGGACTGGGAATCAAACAGGATTTTATCTGTAAGATTGTTGTGTCGGCAATTTCCCTGGTCATGAACTATGTGTTCAGTAAATGGTTTATTTTTAAGAAAAAAGAATCATGATAAGAGAATTAGAGGATCTGCTTATGATGGAAGAGAAAAGAGGTACACTTTCGAAACAAAGCGGAAGTGTGGCGGACTTGCTGGCAGAGATGGAGATTGCGGTAGCAAAGGTGGAAGCGCAGCGGAAAGCAACGGATCAACCGGCAGAGATGGAAACCGCGGCAGCGAAGTTGAAAACGCAGCGGGAAGCGACGGACCAACCGGCAGAGATGGAAACTGCGGCAGCAAAGTTGGAAGCGCAGCGGGAAGCGACGGACCAACCGGCAGAGATGGAAACCGCGGCAGCGAAGTTGAAAACGCAGCGGGAAGCGGCGGACCAACCGGCAGAGATGGAGACCGCGGCAGCAAAGTTGGAAGCGCAGCGGAAAGCAACGGACCAACCGGCAGAGATGGAAGCTGCGGCAGCAAAGTTGGAAACAAAACAGGAAGCGACAGACCATCCGAAAGCGAAAGAAACCGATGAACCGGCGTTTGGCCCGGAAACAGCGAAGTCAATGGAAACGAAGCCGGCGGAACGGAAACCAACGAAAACGAAGCTCACGAGACAGGAACCAACAAAAACGAAGCCGGCGGAACGGGAACCAACGAAAACGGAGCCGGTGGAACGGGAACCAACGAAAACGGAGCCGGTGGAACGGGAACCGTCAGATCCGGAACCATCGGCATTGGACTGGCACCCGGTTCCGTCCAGGCGTCTCACCCGACGGGAAAAACACGAGAGAAAGCGCCTGAGCAGGATGGCTGAGGAGGAAGATGGCCTGATTCGTTCCCGGGACGCCCTGATCGCAGCCTTTGCGGTTCCGGTGGTGATCATGCTGCTTATTTTTGTACAGCGCGGAATTTTTCCCTTTGGTGAGGAGTCCTTTCTGCGGACCGACATGTATCATCAGTATGCTCCGTTCTTTTCGGAGTTTCAGTATAAGCTGACCCACGGAGGCAGCCTGTTTTACAGCTGGGATGTGGGCATGGGCGTGAATTTCTCAGCTCTTTATGCCTATTATCTGGCAAGCCCCTTTAACTGGCTGCTGATCTTATGTCCGAAAAACCTGGTCATCGAATTTATGACCTATCAGATCGTGCTTAAGATTGGGCTTTGCGGTCTGGCGATGGCGTATTATTTAAGGAAACACTGCCGGACCAACGATTTTGGCGTGGCATTTTTCGGTATTTTTTATGCGTTGTCCGGTTATATGGCGGCCTATAGCTGGAACATCATGTGGCTGGACTGTATCATTCTGTTCCCGCTCATTGTTCTGGGGCTGGAGCGGCTGGTGAAGGACGGAAAGGGAATGCTGTACTGCCTGACCCTGGGCCTGTCCATTCTTTCCAATTATTATATCTCCATCATGACCTGCATTTTTATGGTGCTGTATTTTATCGCCCTGCTGGTGCTGGATGAGGAGATGCACTGGGAGAAGTTCATCGCGCGGGGATTTCAGTTTGCGGTATATTCCCTGCTGGCAGGCGGCCTGTCGGCGGTGGTGCTGCTTCCGGAAATTTTTGCCCTGCAGATGACGGCTTCGGGGGATGTGAGCTTCCCGAAGACCCTTTCCCAGTATTTCCCGATCTTTGACATGATCGCCCGTCATATCGGCAATGTGGAGACTGAAATCGGACTGGATCACTGGCCCAATATTTACTGCGGCGTTGCGGTGCTGATGTTCTTCATCCTCTATCTCCTCTGCCGGAAGATATCCGCGAAGGAAAAAGCAGTCTACTGCGTGATGCTGCTGTTCTTTTTTGCCAGCTTTTCCTTCAATGTTTTAAATTTTATCTGGCACGGCTTCCATTTTCCGAACAGCCTGCCCTGCAGACAGTCCTACATCTACATTTTCCTGGTGCTGTTTGTCTGCTACCGGGCTTATATGTATCTGCGGGAGACACCCTGGAAGTATGTGACAGGAGCCTTTGCCGGATCCGTAATTTTTGTATTGCTGGCTCAGAAGCTGGTGACGGAAGATCATTTCCATTTCATTGTATACTATGTGGCCATTTTAGTCCTGGCACTGTATCTGGGGGCCATTGCCATGTACCAGAAGGGGGAACGCTATTATTTTCCGGCCCTCTTTTATGCGCTGGCCCTGGTTTCCATCGAGGCGGCAGTGAATACGGCAGTCACCAGTGTGACGACCACCAACCGTACGACTTACATCGATGATAATGCGGCGGTGGAAACACTGGTAGATACCCTTCAGCCGAATGACACCTTCTTCCGTGTGGAGAAGGTGTCCCGGAAGACTAAAAATGATGGAGCCTGGATGCATTTTCCGTCGGTTTCCCTGTTTTCCTCCACGGCGAATGCGGACCTGTCAGCCCTCTTTAAAAAACTGGGCTGCGAGAGTTCCACCAACGCCTACAGCATTACGGGCGGTACCCCGCTCATTGATGCGCTGTTTTCTGTCAAATACGGCATCTATTCGAGCAAACCGGAGGATACTTCCCTGCGGACCGCGATCGGAGAGCAGGATGGTGTATGGCTGTACCAGAATCAGTACACAATGCCGGTGGGATTTTATGTAGATCCGGATTTTGATTCGCGATGGGATCTGGAGACCGGCAATCCGGCCGATGTACAGAATAGCCTGGCCGATGCCATCGGGGCGGAACAGGTGATGAATCTGGTCCTTGACACCACCATCGAGGGCAGTGACCTGAGCTTTACCCCGGAAACGGGCGGTGAGTATTACGTTTATGTGGGAAACAGGAAGATTGAGAAGGTAACGGCCACAACATGGAAGGGTACGAAGCTCTTCACCAATGTGGATCGCGGTTATCTGCTGGAGCTTGGCTACTGTGCGGCAGGTGAGGTGGTGACGCTGACTGCCGAGGACAGCAAGGAGGAGCTGTGGGCCGATGTGTACCGCTTTTCGGAAAATGGCCTTGGATCTGTGACAGCAAAGCTTTCCGCGCATCCCTGGAACCTGACAAGCTGGACCGATACCTCCTTAAAAGGAACGATTTCCTGTGACCGGGAGGGCTGGATGTTCACCTCCATTCCTTATGATGAGGGGTGGAAGGTTCTGGTGGATGGAAAAGAACAGAAACCGGAGAAAATCCTGGATTCCTTTCTGAGCGTCTGGCTGACGGCCGGAAGCCATACCGTGACCATGGAATATACACCGAAGGGCCTGATTCCGGGTGCGCTGATCTCAGCAGCCAGTGCCGTGATGCTTGCGCTGATCGCGGCAGGCGGTCATTTGATGCGCCGCTACCGGGAAGGACTGGAATATGGGGAAGCAGCAGAACCACAGGAATCCTATGCCGATGAGGAGGAATTCCGGGAGGATCAGGAACCGGAAGATCAGGAACTGGAAAATCAGAAACCGGAAAATGAGGAACCGGAAGAAAACATGGGCTGGCAGGCAAAAATCCCATTACCGTAGGCAATTTTGGTTACAGTGTCAAAAGTCTGAGTCCACGACTTGCTTGCATGTTGGAGGAGGAATGACTTTATGACACGCACTTCAATGAGGATGTAGTGGGGCGAAAGCC
>CAVIRL010000012.1:11538-23851 GCA_963645005.1 Prevotella sp. P5-108 | reverse complement strand
AAGCACGGAACAATTCGTGTAACCAAAGGTTCGGGTGTTTTGACACCCGAACCAATTGTCAATGGATTTTTGCCCGCGACTGTAAAGGCACTGAACAGTTACAAAATATCATAGAAATACAAGAAGAGGAGACTAACATTATGAAATTATGGGGCGGACGCTTCACCAAAGAGGAAAATCAGCTGGTACACAATTTTAACGAATCCCTGTCCTTCGATCAGAAATTCTATCATCAGGATATCCAGGGCAGCATTGCTCATGTGACCATGCTGGCAAAGCAGGGCATTGTTTCTGAGGAAGACCGCAAGGCCATCATTGACGGCTTAAACAGCATTCTGGCTGATATTGAGTCCGGCAAGCTGGTATTTACCAAAGAGCATGAGGACATTCACTCCTTCGTAGAGGCAAATCTGATCGAGCGCATCGGCGATGCCGGCAAGCGCCTTCACACCGGCCGCAGCAGAAATGACCAGGTAGCCCTGGACATGAAGCTCTACTGCCGCGATGAGATTGATGAGATCGATGTGCTGGTGAAGAATCTGTTAGAGGAATTGTTAAAGATCATGGAGGCAAACATCGATACCTACATGCCGGGCTTTACTCATTTACAGAAGGCACAGCCGGTCACCCTGGCTCACCACATGGGCGCTTACTTTGAGATGTTCTCCCGTGACAGAAGCCGCCTGCACGATATTCGCAAGCGCATGAACTACTGTCCGCTGGGCTCCGGCGCGCTGGCAGGAACCACCTATCCGCTGGATCGTGGCTACACTGCAGAATTGCTCGGCTTTGACGGTCCGACCTTAAACAGCATGGATTCCGTATCCGACCGTGATTATGTGATCGAGCTGTTATCTGCCCTGTCCACCATTGCCATGCATTTAAGCCGTTTCTCTGAGGAGATCATTATTTGGAACAGCAATGAGTACCGTTTTGTGGAGATCGATGACGCTTACAGCACCGGCAGCAGCATCATGCCCCAGAAGAAGAACCCGGATATTGCGGAGCTGGTACGCGGCAAGACCGGACGTGTCTACGGTGCTCTGGTATCCATTCTGACCACCATGAAGGGCATTCCGTTAGCTTATGATAAGGATATGCAGGAGGACAAGGAGCTGACCTTCGATGCCATCGACACCGTAAAAGGCTGCCTGGCCCTGTTCACCGGCATGATCTCCACCATGACCTTTAATAAAGAAGTGATGGAAGCAAGCGCAAAGAACGGCTTCACCAATGCAACGGATGCGGCTGACTATCTGGTAAACCACGGCGTACCGTTCCGCGATGCTCACGGCATTGTAGGACAGCTGGTACTGTTCTGCATCGATAAGGGCATTGCGCTGGATGATATGACTCTGGAGGAGTTCAAGGCTATCAGTCCGGTATTCGAGGAGGATGTCTATGAGGCCATCAGCATGAAGACCTGCGTGGAAAAGAGAACCACCATCGGCGCTCCGGGACAGGAGGCCATGAAGAAGGTCATTGAGATTTACAAAGAGCAGCTGAAGTAAGCATATTGACCTTTGTTTTGAAATAGAATATGCTGTAAGTAGCTAAGGAATGTGGTAAGTTCCCATGTAGCAAAAGCGAAAACCCCAGAGGATGCGACCCTCTGGGGTTTTCTTGCTCTTTACAGTGAGCTTAACTGTTTAGGCTGGTGCTGCCTATTTGTGTCTGTCTAATCCGGTTTTTGCATACTCCTCCAGCTTCCTCCTCAGCACCACATCCCCCGGATCCAGAAACTGCCTCTGTTTTTCACAGAGTACATCCTCTGGCTTTAACGCTGCCCGGTATTCTGCTGGCGTGCGCAGCAGGGTGGAGCGGAAGCGGGCGGTCAGGGTCTTTAAGTCCGGAAATCCGTTTTTTAATGCAATGTCCGTCAGATTTTCTTTTGTGTAGGTCAGATCGTTTAATGCGTGCTGAAACCGCACTCTTGTCAGATATTCATGAAAATTGATTCCCACCATCTGTTTAAATAAAGTAGAAACGTAGGTCCGATTGTACTGGGCATAGTCAGCCAGGTCTTCCAGGGCCAGTTTTTCTGCATAATGATCCTCAACATAAGTCAGAAGAAGGCGCATGGTGGCACGGCGTTTGTCGTCCTCGGAAATCAGATTGAACTGTTGTGGGTCAAACTCTGTAAAAAGCGTAATGAGAAGCAGCTCCAGATTTGCCTTGGCACTCAGCTGCGCATAGGCATCGCCTTGTTCCACAGCCTGCCAGATCTGGCTTGTGTGGAAGCGGACGCGGCAGAAGCGTTCTTCATAACGGCTGTTTTTGTCAGAATAGCAGGAGGGAAACTGATAGATGTATCCTTTTTTTGCCAGAAACTTCAGGGCACGTGCCGGAAAATGGAGTACCAGGGCACGGGTGCCGGGCTGTTGACGCATGGACGCATGGCCGTTGCCGGGGGCAGTCAGGATAAGGTCATCTTCCAGAAGAGAATGGGTTTCTGTGCCGCGGCAATACTGCTGATTGCCCTGAAGGACGATACTCAGTTCATATTCATCCGGATGCCAGTGGTAGCGATAGTTCATGATACTGTGCGCGAAGCAGCGCAGATGAATATTTTCGCGCGGCAGATCCATTTCATAATTGGTTTCTTCCATTTTTTGCTCCTTTAAAATCCAAATATTTTCCCTGTTGTAAAATTTGGAAAAAATAAAAGACTATCTGCAAAACTGCTTTCAGAATAGCGGGTAGAACGGCTTTTGTCAACGATTGTTTTCTTATAAATACAAAAGAAAACTTCCTGGAACTGGCAGAACACACAAGAAGATCTGAAGAAAAGTGACAAGATGCACAAGGAAAATATTTAGATTTTAATCAGGACAGGATTGCAGGATAGAGAAAGAGAAAATAACAGATGGAATGCAATGCATGAAAAAGCTGCAAATATTTGCAGCGACAAAAAAGCAACCGTCTGGTAGGATGAGCATAACAACGAGCCTCGGCCGGGCAGTTAAGAACTTATGGTTTTTTTAAAACAGAATGTTATAATGGAAGGGAAAAAATATGAATACTCAAATGATGATCTGCATGGTGATCTTTGCAGCAACGCTGATTAGCTATATGCTGAATAAAATCCCAATGTGGCTGACGGCAATGATCTCTCTGACGGCACTGTATTTTACCGGATGCATTGATGCAAATGGAGCAATGGCCGGCTTCTCAAATGTAAATACGATTTTGATGGCAACCATGTTTATTGTGGCGTCCGGTTTCCGCCGTACCTCACTGGTTGATGGAATGTGTGGAGCAATCATGAAACTGACACGTGGAAGTTTTCTGACGGCGTATTTCGGATATATTCTTCTGGCGGTACTTCTGACAAACTTTATTGCAAGCCCGATGGTTGTATATGCGATTGTAAGCCCGCTGCTGGCAGCGCTTTGTGACAATACCGAGCACAGCCGTTCCCAGTACATGTTCCCGGTTATGGTAGTCTGCGTGGCGTGCTGTGGAATTCTGCCGCTGTCTACTGCGATCCAGCAGGCTGGACAGTTTACTGGTTTTATGGAATCCTACGGATTTACAGGTATGAGTATTCGTGCCATTGACTTTACCATCGGAACATGGCCGATTCTGATTATTGTTCCGCTGTGGGCGCTGTTTATCGGCCCGAAATTTACACCGAAGACTCCGGCCGTGCCGATTGAAGCACTGGAGAACAAAAGGTCTGGAAAGCAGGGACAGAAACTCAGCCCGTTTGTAGATAAAGCAGGTATCGTAATTTTCTTTGGAACCATTTTGTGTCTCATTTTTTCCAGTCAGCTGCATCTTACCACCTGGTCTGTTGCATTAACCGGAAGTCTTCTGATGGTACTGTTTGGTGTGGTTGACCAGAAAGCTGCTTTACGCGAAATCCCGTGGGATATGCTGATGCTGTTTGTGGGTGCACTGGCATTGGGAACAGCCCTGACCAATACCGGAGCAGGAGACCTGATTGGAAATGCACTCGCATCAGCAGTTGGCGGAACGCACAACAATTACGTTCTTGGAGCGCTGTTCTTCCTGATTCCGTTCGTGCTTACCCAGTTCATGCTGAACCGTTCTGTATCCGCAGTATTCGTTCCAATCTGTCTTCTGACCTGTTCTGCACTGGGAGCAAATCCGACTGGACTGGTGCTGTTAGTCAATGCGGGTTCCCTGACTGCATTCCTGACTCCGATGGCAACACCGGCGGTACCGATGTGTATGGCAGACGGCGGCTACGACTTACGTGCGATTTTTAAGAGTGGTGCGCTGATTACATTGATTCTGCCATTTGTTTATATCTTTTATACCATGACGGTGTTCCCGGCATTTTAAAGTGGAAAAGGAGAAGACAGTCTCGGAGACGACACGGAAGTTTTGAAGTTTTGAAGTGAAAAATTGATAAGGAGTGAGATAATGAAAATTACAGATGTAAAACTGCGTTTTGCGAAGCATTATCTGTTTGTACAGATTTATACCGATGCCGGGATTACCGGTCTTGGTGAAGCTGGAAACTGGGGGTATCTCCAGGCCACAGCAGCAGCGATTGAAAAATTTGCGGACTATTTAATTGGAAAAGATCCATTCCGGATCGAAGATTTTAATCAGAATTTCCTGCGTTCTGTGTATTTCCGCGGCTCTGTCATCATGAGCGCAATTTCTGCCATTGATATTGCACTCTGGGATATTAAAGGAAAAGCACTGGGTGTTCCGGTTTATGAACTGTTAGGCGGAAAGACCCGTGACAAAGTGCGGGTTTACGCATCGGTGATGCATCTCACAGAAGATAAGGAGGAACTTGCAAAGCAGTATCAGCAGCTTCAGAACATGGGCTTTACTGCAGCGAAGATTTTCTGCAATGGTCCGGTCAGTTCAACGGATGGCAGCGGAGAGTTTTTTGCAAGCCGTATAGAGCGGGAAGTAGAAAAAGTCCGCATCTGTCGGGAAGCGGTTGGAAATAACTTTGATTTTATTTTGGAGGTGCACCGCGGTATGACACTGCCGGAGGCAGTAACCTTTGGACGTGCCGTGGAGCCGTACTGCCCGATGGTTCTTGAAGACCCGGTTCCGCCGGACAATGTAGATACCATGGCTGAGGTGGCTTCCAAGGTAGGTGTACCGATCGCAACCGGAGAGAGGGCCATTGATCTGAGAGAGTTTGAAGTGCTGATGGCCCGCCATGCCTGCCAGTATGTCCGTCCGGATGTCTGCGCAGTAGGCGGCATCACCACCAGCAAGAAAATCTGTGCTCTGGCTGAGGCTCATGATGTGCTGGTGATTCCACACAATCCGCTGGGGCCGGTATCAACCGCGGCCTGCCTGCAGATCTGCGCATCCATTCCGAACCTTGGCATTCAAGAGCTTCCGGGCTTCTGCTTAAACGGTGCGGAGGACAAGATGGTGAAAGAACCGCTGCGTTTTGAAAACGGTTGTATGATGATTCCGGAGGCACCGGGTATCGGTATTGAACTGGCGGATGACGCAGAAGAACTGTATCCGGCTAGCGAGCGCGGCAGCAATGTTGCCCGCCGGGCTTTCGACGGGTCTGTAAAAGACTGGTGATGATATAAGAAAATCAGCGTATGCGCCACCGGCGCATCCCCGATATGTAAAGCAAGAAAAAGGAGCTTCGCAGAGAATGCAACATGTGTGTGCTATCTGCGAAACTCCTTTTCTTTTACAGAATTTATCCAAGTACCAGAAATACTTCCTGGGTCTGCTTTCCGTGCTGGCGGGTCTGGGCGTGGGTGTCAAAGAAGATGTCCACATGGTTGCCCTTGACGCCGCCGCCGCGGTCCTCCGCAGTGTAGATGATGCCATTGATCATAACCTTGCTTCCGTAAGGAATGACGCGTGGGTCCACGGCGATGGTGTGGCCGGAGGTGGCAATGGAACCGGTGCTGGTGCGGCGGCCCCAGCCCTCAGAGCACTGTTTGCACGGGCAGTAGCCGGTGGTGTGGAAGAAGCCCAGAGATTTTAAATGGGAATGATCCTGGGATTCGTCGGATGAACTGCTCTCCTCTGCGGTCTTGGCAGCTTCTCCCTTTATGTAGGTCTTTGGATTGGAGAAGGCTTTTCCATCTACAGAGCCTTCTACCAGGTAGGTGCCGTCTGCAAGATCGTCCCAGTTCATATTGATGCGGAAGCCGTGGTTCCCGTTGCCGATTCCGTTTTCTTTCAGGTCGGATCGGTAGGTGACGGCGGTCTGGTGGAAGGTTTTCACCTGCTCGCCGGTTTCTTTATTTGTGATGGTAACGGTAACGGGAACTCCGGTGTTGGGCAGGGAAGAGTCCCAGCCCCAGCCGACAATCGTATTGCCTTCAAATTCATCGAAAGAGCCATCCAGATTTGCTGTATCCGCTGCCAGGGCAGTGAAGGCGCCTCCAATGAGAAGTATTGCTGTGATCAGTAAGGTGACGAAAATTCCTTTGGTTCTTAACATAAAATCAGTCCTTTCCTTTTCCAAATTTGTTAGCGGGTGACACTGCGGAAAATTGAAATATTTGATTCACACAAAATAAATATATGTAACAAATTTGTAATATATGAACGATAAATCCTTATTTTACATGTTTTTTTTTATTTGTCAAGGAAAAAACGGGAAAAAGCCGTTTCGAGACTGGAAAACACATAAAAAACACAGATTTTTTGCGGCAAACCTCTTGACAAACAGGGTGTGGTAAAGTATATTAATCACAGAATGTTAGCACTCCTTAATGATGAGTGCTAATAAAACAAAGGAGGCGGCAGAATGGAACTGGATGATCGTAAAATTACTATATTAAAAGCCATCATCAAGACCTATCTGGAATCAGGTGAGCCGGTGGGGTCCAGAACCATTTCCAAATATCCCGACTTAAAGCTGAGTTCCGCAACCATCCGAAATGAGATGTCGGATCTGGAAGAGATGGGTTACATTCAGCAGCCCCACACCTCGGCAGGCCGGATTCCCTCTGATAAGGGCTACCGCTTCTATGTAGACCAGATCATGCAGGAGAAGGAACAGGAGGTCACCGAGGTCAAGAGTCTTATGATCAAACGTGTTGACCGACTGGAGCTGGTCCTGAAGAAGCTGGCACAGCTTCTGGCAAACAACACGAATTATGCTGCTATGATCAGCGGCCCCCGGTACCATCAGAATAAGCTGAAATTTATCCAGCTGTCCCAGCTGGAGGAGAATAGACTCCTGGTGGTCATTGTGGTGGAGGGAAACCTCATCAAGAATGCCATGGTAGATATTCCGGAGCCGGTGAGCCGGGAAGAACTCCTGAATTTAAATATCCTGTTGAACAGTGCACTCAACGGACTTACCATTGAGCAGATCAATCTGGATGTTATTACAAGGCTCAAACAGCAGGCCGGTGTTCACAGCCAGATCGTAGACCGGGTGCTCAACGAGGTGGCCGGAGCCATCCGGGCCGATGAGGAGGATCTTCAGATCTACACCAGCGGTGCCACTAACATCTTCAAGTATCCGGAGCTGAGTGATGGCGAGAAGGCCAGCCAGCTGATCAGTACGCTGGAACAGAAGGATAAGCTTCAGGAGCTGATTGATGATGTGAACGAGTCGGAGGAGAACAACGGAATCCAGGTTTACATCGGAGATGAGACACCGCTCCAGACCATGAAGGACTGCAGCGTAGTCACCGCCAACTATGAGCTGGGCGAGGGAATCCGCGGTACCATCGGTATCATCGGACCGAAGCGGATGGACTATGAAAAGGTACTCAGTACGCTGAAGCATCTGATGAAGCAGCTGGATGCCACTTATAAAAATGAAGAAACTGAATCGTTATAAAGAAAGCTAACGCTGGATCTACAGCGACAGGGAAAGGCGATAAAACATGAGTCAAAATGAAAAAAATATAAACCAGGGCGCAGCAGAAGCTGAGAATGAGAATCTCGAAGCCGAGCACGCTCAGGCAGAAAGCGGTGAAACCTCCGCAGGCACAGAGAAGTCTGCGGCAGAGACCAAAGAAACAGAGAATGAAACCAAAGAAAACGAAGCCAAGGACGCAAAGAAGGATCCGAAGGATGCCCAGATTGAGGAACTGCAGGACCGCTTAAAGCGCCAGATGGCGGAGTTTGATAACTTCCGTAAACGCACGGAAAAAGAAAAGGCAGCCATGTACGAGGTCGGAGCCAGAGATATTATCGAGAAGATCCTTCCGGTGTTAGACAACTTCGAGCGGGGCCTGGCCGCCGTGCCGGAGGATGAGAAGGGTTCTTCCTTCGCCGAAGGCATTGAAAAAATCTACAAGCAGTTCGTGAAAACCCTGGAGGATGCCGGAGTGGAAACGATCGAGACCGTAGGTCAGCAGTTCGACCCGAACCTGCACAATGCAGTGATGCATGTGGAGGACGAGAAGTACGGCGAGAATGAAATCGCCATGGAACTGCAGAAGGGCTACAAGTACCGTGGCAGCGTGGTACGTCACAGCATGGTTCAGGTAGCAAACTAAACCGGCTGTAAAACAAAGCGTATTATCAACAATATTTGTTTCAATAGATTAGGAGGAAAACATTATGAGTAAGATTATTGGTATTGACTTAGGAACCACAAACAGCTGCGTAGCAGTTATGGAGGGCGGTAAACCGGTAGTTATCCCGAACCAGGAGGGTTCCAGAACCACACCGTCTGTTGTAGCTTTCACCAAGACCGGCGAGCGTCTGGTAGGTGAGCCGGCAAAGCGTCAGGCAGTTACCAACGCAGACAGAACCATTGCTTCCATCAAGAGACATATGGGTACCGACTATAAAGTAACCATCGACGGCAAGAGCTATACTCCTCAGGAAATCTCCGCTATGATCCTGCAGAAATTAAAAGCAGACGCGGAGGCTTATCTGGGTGAGCCGGTAAGCGAGGCAGTAATCACCGTTCCGGCATATTTCAACGATGCACAGCGTCAGGCAACCAAGGATGCCGGCAAGATCGCAGGTCTGGAGGTAAAGCGTATCATCAACGAGCCGACCGCAGCAGCACTGGCATACGGACTGGACAACGAGAAAGAGCAGAAGATCATGGTATACGACCTGGGCGGCGGTACCTTTGATGTATCCCTCATCGAGATTGGTGACGGCGTTATCGAGGTTCTTTCCACCAACGGCGATACCCACTTAGGCGGTGATGATTTCGATAACCGCATTACCCAGTGGCTGGTTGACGAGTTCAGAAAGGCTGAGGGCGTAGACCTTTCCGGCGACAAGATGGCAATGCAGAGACTGAAGGAGGCTGCTGAGAAGGCAAAGAAAGAGCTCTCTACCGCAACCACCACCAACATCAACCTGCCGTTCATCACCGCAACTGCGGATGGCCCGAAGCATCTGGATATGAACCTGACCAGAGCAAAATTTGATGAGCTGACCCATGACCTGATCGAGAAAACCGCAGTTCCGGTTCAGAACGCATTAAAGGACGGCGGCGTGACCACCGCTGAGCTTGGCAAGGTTCTGTTAGTCGGTGGCTCCACCCGTATGCTGGCAGCACAGGACAAGGTAAAACAGTTGACCGGCAAGGAGCCGAACAAGTCCTTAAACCCGGATGAGTGCGTAGCCATCGGTGCAGCGATCCAGGGTGGCAAGCTGGCTGGCGATGCCGGCGCAGGTGATATCCTTCTTCTGGATGTAACCCCGCTGTCCCTGTCCATCGAGACCATGGGAGGCATTGCTACCAGACTGATTGAGAGAAACACCACCATCCCGACCAAGAAGAGCCAGGTATTCTCTACCGCAGCCGATAACCAGGAGGCAGTTGATATCCACGTTGTACAGGGTGAGCGTGAGTTTGCCCGTGACAACAAGACCCTTGGCCAGTTCCGTCTGGACGGCATTCTTCCGGCAAGAAGAGGCGTTCCACAGATCGAGGTTACCTTTGATATCGATGCAAACGGTATCGTAAATGTATCCGCTAAGGATCTTGGCACCGGCAAAGAGCAGCACATTACCATCACCTCCGGCTCCAACATGTCCGAGGCTGATATCGACAAGGCTGTCAAAGAGGCTGCTGAGTTCGAGGCTCAGGATAAGAAGAGAAAAGAAGGAATCGACGCAAGAAACGACGCAGATGCTATGGTATTCCAGACCGAGAAGGCATTAAACGAGGTTGGCGACAAGATCGATGCAAACGATAAGGCTGCTGTTGAGGCTGACTTAAACGCTCTGAAAGAAGCCATCAACCGTGCTCCGATCGACAACATGACTGACGCTCAGGTTGAGGACATCAAGGCTGGCAAGGAGAAACTGATGAACAGTGCCCAGGCATTATTCAGCAAGGTTTACGAGGCAGCTCAGGGTGCCGCAAACGCACAGGGCGCAGCCGGTGCACAGAGTGCCGGTGCAGCAGGCGGAAACGCAGGCGCAAACAACAACGACGATGTCATCGATGGTGACTTCAAGGAAGTATAATCACAAAATGTAATAAGGCAGATCGGGCGGGCCCGGGGAATCTTAGGGTTCCTCGGCCTGGCCGGAGATCTGCCGGAAAAGGCTGGCGCTTTTTCCGAAAATCCCGGGAGCATCTGCTCAGGGCTTTTCGGAAGGGGCGACAGCCGTTTCGGTGTCTGAAAGGCACTAAAACGCTGAAAATGCTGAAAAAGAAATGAAATAAAATGAATAGAATAACGAAAATAAGGCGCGGATGCGTCTGAAAAAAAGAGAAAGGAAAGCATCATGGCAGAGACTAAGAGAGATTATTACGAGGTCCTGGGCGTTCCGAAGAACGCTGATGAGGCTGCTTTAAAGAAAGCATATCGTGTCCTTGCAAAAAAATATCATCCGGACAGTAACCCCGGTGATGCAGAAGCAGAGCGCAAATTCAAGGAAGCATCGGAGGCATACAGCGTCTTAAGTGACCCGGAGAAGAGAAGAAAGTATGACCAGTTCGGTCATGCTGCCTTCGAGGGCGGCGCAGGCGGCGGTGCCGGCGGCTTCGGTGGTTTCGATTTCAACGGAGCTGACATGGGAGACATCTTCGGAGATATCTTCGGAGACTTCTTCGGCGGCGGAAGAAGCCGCGGCAGCCAGTACAATGGCCCCATGCGCGGTGCCAATGTAAGAGCTGCAGTCCGCATTAGCTTCGAGGAGGCTGTATTCGGCTGTGAGAAGGAAATCGAGATCAACTACAAGGAAGAGTGCTCAACCTGTCATGGAACCGGAGCAAAACCCGGTACTTCACCGGAAACCTGTAGGAAATGCGGCGGCAAGGGCAAGATCATCTACACCCAGCAGTCCATCTTCGGTCAGGTGCAGAATGTCCAGACCTGTCCGGACTGCGGCGGCAAGGGCAAGGTTATCAAGGAGAAATGCTCTGACTGCTATGGAACCGGTTACATTGCCAGGAAGAAGAAATTCAAGGTTACCATTCCGGCCGGTATCGACAACGGCCAGAGTGTACGCTGCGCAGGCGGCGGTGAGCCAGGCGCGAACGGCGGCGAGAGAGGTGACCTCTTAGTTGAGGCTGTTGTATCCCAACATCCGGTATTCAAACGCCAGGATGTAAACATCTTCTCCACCGTACCGATCTCCTTCGCTACGGCAGCACTGGGCGGCCCGATCCGCATCAAGACGGTAGACGGCGAGGTAGAGTACGAGGTGAAGGCAGGAACACAGACCGACACTCGCATCCGCTTAAAGGGCAAGGGTGTACCGTCCTTACGCAACCGCAACTTACGCGGTGATCATTATGTAACTCTGGTAGTTCAGGTACCGGAGCGCTTAACCGAGGCCCAGAGAGAAGCTCTGAAGAACTTTGATGCTGTGATGCACGGAGAAGTTCCGGCTGAGACGAAGCACAAGAAAAAAGGTCTTTTTGGAAATAAATAATAAGTGATCATAATAAACAAGTGCCGGTCAGGAGCTGTGTTCCTGGCTGGCACTTGTTTTTTCAGGCATGAAAAAAACGCGCCGGTGACGCGTTTTTTTGTTGGTTGCAACCCTAATTTTTAAGGTTTTGAAAATGATCGTGTCCGGGAGAAGAAAACGTGGCGGTGTGATAGAGTGTAATGCATCAAAGGATTTCGTAAATAATTTGATTTGTGATTGGTTGTGCCTTGCTTCCTTCTTCAGAACAGGACCTTTTCATCCGTTCATATGGTTAATGCAGGGGCAGAGCATTTTATTGCAGAAAAAATAAAAAGTTTTCCCGGGCAAACGGGGGATGCCGGCAAAGGGGAAATCGAAGTCCGGCATAACGGGGAGACTGTGAGACGGATAAGTTCCGGCTTATAAGTACAATAGATAACACTTATAAGTAAAAACTATAAAAGTTTATAAGTGAGAAAAAGTTGATATTTTTCGACTAAAAATTAACAAAACAAAATTCAGAAAAATCCGGACAAAT
>CAVIRL010000012.1:0-11528 GCA_963645005.1 Prevotella sp. P5-108 | reverse complement strand
GCAGAAACCAGATTCCAAACTTTTCTGGAAGTATGTCGAATGAAACATGTTTTTTTATAAAAACATGAATCGGTTGTGCCTGGCTAACATTGTCGGTGAATTAACAAGAATTTGAAGTAAAAACTGTGAAATTGTCTGGTTTTTAAAGGAAAACTCGATCGGTGCTTTGTATACAATATGTAATTTTTGATTGTCTGAAACCGCGAATTATGTTATACTGGACATGATGGCAAAACGAGAGATTTTGTCGATAGCAAGTTGAAAATGTATAGAAAGAGGGTAAAGGAAAATGGGATTGGCTACATTTAAAGGCGGCGTTCACCCTTACGAGGGCAAAGAACTGTCCGAGAACAAGCCGGTACAGGTCCTGATGCCGAAGGGAGATCTGGTGTTCCCGATGTCACAGGGAATCGGCGCGCCGGCGAACCCGCTGGTAAAGAAGGGCGACAGAGTCCTGGCTGGTCAGATCATCGGTGAAGCAGGCGGATTCATCTCCGCAAACGTAATCTGCTCCGTATCCGGTACTGTAAAAGCGGTAGAGCCGAGACGTGTTGCCAGCGGCGGCATGGTAAATTCCGTTGTAGTTGAAAATGATGGACAGTATGAAGCAGTAGAAGGCATGGGCGCAGACCGTGACCCGTCCGCTCTGTCTAAGCAGGAGATCCGTGATATCGTAAAAGCGGCAGGCATCGTAGGTATGGGCGGCGCTGGTTTCCCGACCAACGTAAAGCTGTCTCCGAAGAACGAGGATGCAATCGAGTACATCCTGATCAATGGTGCAGAATGTGAGCCGTATCTGACATCGGACTATCGCTGCATGATGGAAGATCCAGAGAAGATCATCGGCGGATTGAAGGTTGTTCTGCAGCTCTTTGACAAGGCAAAGGGCGTGATCGGTATCGAGAACAACAAGCCGGAAGCGATCAAGAAACTGAAAGAGTTAGTAAAAGACGAGCCGCGTATCGAGGTATGCGAGCTCTTAACCAAGTACCCGCAGGGTGGTGAGCGTTCCTTAATCTATGCGATCACCGGAAGAAAGGTAAACTCCTCCATGCTTCCTGCAGACGCAGGCTGCATCGTGGACAACATCGGTACTGTCATCGCAATCTACGATGCAGTATGCAAGACCACTCCTCTGATCGAGCGTGTATTCACCGTAACCGGTGACGCCATCGCAGATCCGAGAAACTTCCGCATTAAGATCGGAACCAACACCCAGGAACTGATCGAGGCAGCAGGCGGCTTCAAGACCGAGCCGGAGAAGGTCATTTCCGGTGGTCCTATGATGGGCTTTGCTATGTTCGACTTAGACGTTCCGGTCATCAAGACCAACGGTTCTGTCCTGTGCATGACCAAAGACCAGGTGGCAGCAAACGTGGAGACTCCGTGTATCCGCTGCGGTAAGTGCGTAAGCGCATGTCCGAGCCACATTGTTCCGGTTATGATGATGAAAGCAGCATTAAAGGGCGACTGCGATACCTTTGAGAAACTCAACGGTATGGAATGTATGGAGTGCGGAAGCTGTACCTTCGTATGTCCGGCTAAGCGTCCTCTGACCCAGGCTTTCAAGGAAATGAGAAAAACGGTTGCAGCCAACCGCAGAAAAAAAGCACAGGGGGGAAAGTAAACCATGGCTAAATTATTTAACGTATCCTCATCCCCGCATGTGCGGAGTGAGGAAACTACCCGCAGCATCATGATGGACGTGGCAATTGCCATGCTGCCGGCCACCGCTTTCGGCGTATTCCAGTTCGGCCTGCATGCCCTGCTCGTCATCATTGCAACCGTATTTGCCTGCGTAGTCAGCGAGTACGTATTTGAAAGAATAACCAAGAGAACCATCACCATCAGCGATTTCAGTGCCGTTGTAACCGGTATGATCCTGGCACTGAACTGCCCGCCGGAGATTCCGTTATGGATCCCGATGCTTGGCGGCGTGTTCGCGATCGTAATTGTAAAGCAGATGTACGGCGGCCTGGGCCAGAACTTCATGAACCCGGCACTGGCAGCAAGATGCTTCCTGCTGATCTCCTTCGCAGGCAAGATGTCCTCCTTCACTCTGGACGGCGTAACCACTGCTACTCCTCTGAATGTGATGAAGACTGCATGGAAGGCCGGCGAGTCTAACCTTGGCGTAGACCTTATGGCTATGTTCATCGGTAAGATCCCTGGAACCATCGGTGAGGTTTCCGTAGTAGCACTGCTGATCGGCGCTGCTTACCTGGTATTTAAGAAAGTGATTTCCCTGCGCATTCCGGTAACCTATATCGTGACTGTTGCAGTATTCGTATTCATCTTTGGCAGACAGGATCTGAACTTTGTTCTGGCTCACATCTGCGGCGGCGGACTGATCTTCGGTGCATTCTTCATGGCAACCGACTATGTAACCAGCCCGATCACCCCGAAGGGACAGATCGTATTCGGTATCCTGCTTGGCGTGCTGACCGGAACATTCCGTCTGTTTGGTGGTTCCGCAGAGGGTGTTTCCTACGCGATCATCATCAGCAACCTGCTGGTTCCGCTGATTGAGCGCTATACCCTTCCGGTGGCATTTGGAAAGGAGGGCAAAAAGGCATGAGTAAAGGTGGATTTATGAAGGATGCCTTCGTTCTGTGCGGCATTACCCTGGTAGCCGGCGCATTGCTGGGCGGCGTTTATGAGATGACTAAGGCTCCGATCGAAGCAGCAAATCTGGCAGCGAAGGAGGCCGCTTACCGTACCGTATTCCCGGATGCAGCAGGCTTTGAGGCTGCTGACCTTGCAGATAAGCTCCCGGCAGCAAACGAGACCATCGCAACCCTCGGCTACGGCAACGTGACCGTAGATGAGGCTGTTGAGGCAACTGATGCTTCCGGCTCAGTTGCAGGCTATGTAGTTACCGCTACCTCCAATGACGGCTACGGCGGTGCTGTTACCGTTTCTGTAGGTATCCAGTCTGACGGTACCGTGAATGGTATCGAATTCCTGACTCTGGCTGAGACCGCAGGTCTTGGTATGAATGCTCAGAAGCCTGAGTGGAAGGGTCAGTTCGCAGGCAAGAAGGCGGATGTGTTTACCGTAACCAAAGACGGTGCCACTTCCGATGATCAGATCAACGCAATCAGTGGTGCGACCATTACATCAAAGGCCGTAACCGGTGCGGTGAATGCGGCAGTTTATTTTGTAGATAACTGCCTGGCACAGTAGGAGGTAGGAAGTCATGAATAAATGTATCGAACGTTTATACAACGGTATTATTAAAGAGAACCCGACCTTCGTCCTGATGCTTGGTATGTGTCCGACTCTGGCAGTAACTACCACTGCAATCAACGGTATTGGCATGGGACTGTCCACTACGGCAGTTCTGGTGTTCTCCAACCTTATTATTTCCGCAATGCGGAAGATCATTCCGGATCGTGTTCGTATTCCGGCATACATTGTAATCGTAGCATCCCTGGTTACCATCGTTCAGTTACTGCTCCAGGCTTATGTACCGAGCCTGTACAGCGCACTGGGTATCTACATCCCGCTGATCGTTGTTAACTGTATCATCCTGGGCCGTGCAGAGGCATATGCAGCAAAGAACGGCCCGCTGGAGTCTGCTTTCGATGGTATCGGTATGGGCCTTGGCTTCACCGTAGGCTTAACCTGTATCGCAATTGTGCGTGAGTTCATCGGCAGCGGCGCATTCTTCGGCATGGAGATCATTCCGGAGGATTTCCACGTAACCATCATCGGCCTGGCACCGGGTGCATTCTTTGTACTGGCATGCCTGACCGCTCTGCAGAACAAGTTTAAGGCACCGAGCGCAACGAACGGCTCCGTACCGCAGTCCACACTGGCATGCGGCGGCAACTGCGCAGCCTGCAGCGGTTCTGCATGTTCCTCTAACCACTCTGTCCTGGAAGAGAAAAAGGCAGAAGAGCTGAAAAAAGCAGAAGAGGCTAAGAAGGCAGCAGCTGCAGCAGCTCTGGCTAAGAAGCAGGCAGAGGCTAAAGCCAAGGCAGAAGCAGAGGCCAAGGCAGCAGCTGAGGCTGGTACCGCGGCTGAGAAGAAAGACGAATAGGAGGGACAGGTTAGATGAAAGAGTTAATTTTAATTATTGTCGGATCTGCTCTGGTTAACAACATTATCCTGAGCCAGTTCCAGGGCCTGTGTCCGTTCCTTGGTGTTTCCAAGAAGGTTGACACCTCCATTGGTATGGGTGCAGCCGTTATCTTCGTAATTACGCTGGCAAGCATTGCTACAAACCTCGTATACTCTCTGGTGCTGGTTCCGCTGCACTTAGAGTACTTACAGACGATTGCCTTTATTCTGGTAATTGCAGCACTGGTACAGTTCGTAGAGATGTTCTTAAAGAAGAGCATGCCGTCCCTGTACTCCGCGCTGGGTGTATTCCTTCCGCTGATTACGACCAACTGTGCAGTTCTGGGTTCTGCCCTGACCAACGTACAGAAGGGTTACAACTTCATTTTCAGTGTAGCAAACGGATTCGGTACTGCGGTTGGTTTCACCGTCGCAATCGTACTGCTGGCAAGTATTCGTGAGAGTATTGAAGACAATGATATCCCATACAATTTCCAGGGTTCTCCGATCGTTCTGATTACCTCTGGTCTGATGGCGATTGCCTTCATGGGCTTCTCCGGACTGATTTAATGGGAGGTAGTAGAATATGACAGGTTTGCTTTTAGCGGCAGTTGTCATCGGTGCCATCGGTATCATTATCGGTGTACTGCTGGGAATTGCCAGTGAGAAGTTTAAAGTTGAGGTTGACGAGAAAGAGGTTCTGGTGCGTGCAGAACTTCCGGGCAACAACTGCGGCGGCTGCGGCTTCCCGGGATGTGACGGTCTGGCAGCAGCAATCGCTGCAGGTACCGCTCCGGTTAACGGATGTCCGGTCGGCGGCGCTCCGGTGGCAGATAAGATCGCTGCGATCATGGGCGTTGAGAGCGGCAGCTCTGAGAAGAAGGTAGCCTTCGTAAAATGTAAAGGTACCTGCGATAAGACCAATGTAAAGTACAACTACTACGGAATTACTGATTGCTCCATGGTAACGGTAGCTCCGGGATCCGGTGAAAAGGCATGTGCTTACGGATGTATGGGTTACGGCTCCTGCGTGAAGGCATGTCAGTTCGACGCGATCCACGTTGTAGACGGTGTTGCAGTCGTTGATAAAGAAAAGTGCGTAGCCTGCGGCAAGTGCGTGGCTACCTGCCCGAAGGGCCTGATCGAGCTTGTTCCTTATAAGGCAGAGCACCTTGTACAGTGTTCTTCCCACGACAAGGGACCGGCTGTCAAGAAGGTCTGCACCGCCGGATGTATCGGATGTACTCTGTGTACAAAACAGTGTGAATCCGATGCGATCCATATGGAGAACAACGTAGCAGTGATCGATTACTCCAAGTGCACCAACTGCGGCAAGTGCGCAGCAAAGTGCCCGGCAAAGGTAATCCAGTAAGCTGTTTGAAAAGAAATTTACGGAAGCTGCTTCCATCACGAGGTGTGGTGGGGGCAGCATTTTATATATGACAGGAAATTACGTCCTGTCATACAAAAACGCTCCGCGGGGATGCGCACTCGGCGCAATGGTAGAGGGTTGCCGAAGCAACCGCGCCTCGGCGCGAGAATGTGCCAAGGCACATTCTTTTTATATGACAGGAAATTGCGTCCTGTCATACAAAAAGCTCCGCAAGGGTGCAAAGCGCCGGTGGCGCTTGTTATGCACCGACCGTACGAAAACATGGGCCAGATATAACAGATACAAACCGGTGATAATACTGCGCAGAAAAAGGAAGGTGAACTCAAAATGCCGGAACCGAAAAAGAAGAAAGACGCCAGTAGGTTGAGTGTTAGCGAATTGCTCACTATGGCCAGGGATGCCGTGCAGACCAGAAGGGCTGCCCTGGATCGACAGGCCTGGTATGAAGGTACACAGGAGGAAGCGAGGAAGCAGGAGGAGGAGCTGTCAAGAATCCAGGCAGAGGATTTTTCCAAAAGAACCTATATAAAGTTTGGAAATCCATTGCTGGTGAAACGTCTGCATTTAGAGGGAATACAGGAAAAACTGGATGAGATCCGGCAGCAGCTTCCGGAGGCTGAGAAGGCTTCAAAAGACACGCGTCAGACAGCGGATATGTATATGGATGCTTACCGGCAGTGTGAAGATGCATTTATCCCGGAAGTGGATGAAGATGATCTGATAGAGATGGGACGGGAGCTCAGAATCCTGGAACAGCAGGCGAAAGAACGGAAGGCGGAATATGAAGCCACCGTCAGTAATATGTCAAAGCTGACGAAACAATTTGAACAGATCGAGGCAACGGATTATTCCAAAAAGGCCGGTGCAAAGATGGTGAATCCTGACATATGGAAGCGTATGGAGTTAGAGGAAACGCAGGAAAATCTGCAGAAATCCGCAGAGCGTTATCCTCAGCTGAAGACAGCTGCAGAGGATGCGGAATGTCTGGCCGGTCTGTTCCGGAACACTTTCGAGAATTCACTCAAGACGTTAATAAAGGAAGATAAGGGACGGCTGCAGAAGCTGAAAACAAGGTATATCAAAGAAGAAATGCAGGACACCCTCAGGAAGCAGCGGGAACTGATGGGGGAATATAACTGGACCTATGTGGATAAGGAAGATGGATCCCATCAGGAGAAGGGACTGGTGACCCATATCAACAAGCTTCTGGACAGCAGAGGCAACCGTCACAGCTCCCAGGAATGGGGTAAGATGTGTGAAGCGCTTTCCAAGCTGCATATAAAGGAGGTCATGGATGAAATGTGGGATCCGGCGGAGCCGCTAATGTATGACAAGGAACGGTTGAAGCGGCTTCGTGAGCAGATTGACGAGGCGATTCAACAGACCGGTGCCTATGTAGCTAAGAAGAAAGATACATTCCTGGTCAAAACAAGAATCGGCAAGGGAGCCGGATACCTTAAGGAAGCCCGAGAGAGTCTCCAGGCATTGAAGAAAATCCAGGAGTGCATCGATACCATTGATAAGGAACATGAGCGCCTTGGAAAGGAAGCCGATCAGCGCTATCGGCCTGCAATTGCAAGCCCTGCCTTTGACAGTATCCGGAATCTTGTTTCCTTGGAGCCTCGGAAATCTGTCAGCAGGGAACAGTTTAGGAGAAAAGAGTCTGAGAAGAACGAACATCTGGAACAAACGAATCCGCAGGTTTCCATCCGTCCCAGATAAGATGGGGCTGGAACTACGGCGTAGGAGTCACTCGGCTCTTACAGAAAAAACGATAGAGCAGGATAATACAATGGCGGCAGGGAAAACAAATCTCCTGCCGCCATTATTGTTAGGGCATGACCCTGTTCTTCCTTGAGAAGTTTGTCGAAAAGTAGTTCTTGCTTAATAAAAATGGATGTGCTATGCTAGCCATAAGCAAGGTTTCTAATATCTATCTAATATTCTTTTATCTATCAGCCGGTTACGGCATCGGAAAACTCTTTGCTTAAGAACCCAAAACATAAGCAGGGAGGAATGATTCTTTCCTGCGAATACAAACAGGAAAGGATGGATGCATATGAAGAAAGAAGAAGCATCAAGACCGGAGCAAACATTGCTGTACGCAAGCGAAATAATTACAGATGAATGGAAGATCAATCTTAGTGATTTTGCCTTGTTTCTTTCTGTAATGAAAAACCAGAAAGCCCATGAATCAGTTCTTAGTATTATTTTGTCAGAACCAGATTTGAAATTAAAAAAGGTTCGCGTTGAAGAAGTCGTATTAAATAAAAGCGGGAAAAGAGCAATTCGCCTGGATGCGTGGGCGCTATCAGAAGATAATCGACAATTTGCTACTGAAATGCAAAACGATACCAGCAAGGATGATGTTCGCAAACGGTCGAGATATTATCAGGGATTGCTGGATACGCCGATATTAAAATCAGGGAAGAAAACCCGTTACAAAGAACTTCCATCGACCGTGGTGACTTTTATTACACAAGAAGATATCTTTGGACGAGATCAGGCAAAATATACTTTTACTGAGCGGTGCAGGGAATGTCCGGATCTGGAACTGGAAGATGGAACCACAAAAATCTTTTTAAATATGACCAGCAAAAATGGAGATCCGGAATTGATCAGTTTGCTGCAATATATGAAGGATACAAGAAGTGATAATCCCAATATTTTATGTTGGGATAACCGTCTTGTTCAGATAGATAGCGTTGTGAATGAGGTAAAGCAATCAGAAGAGTGGGAGGCTGCGCAGATGAGCATTTTATCTATAGGATTAGAACGAGGACAGGCAATAGGAGAGGCACGAGGACAGGCAATTGGCGAAGCTCGGGGAGAAGCAATAGGATTGGAACGAGGACAGGCAATTGGCAAAGCCCGAGTATTGACAGAATTAATTGTGAAGAAAGTAAAAAGAGGACAGACACCGGAGCAAATTGCTGAGCTTCTGGAAATCGATCTTAATGTAGTGAAGAAAATTTATAGTCTGGCAGAAAAGTATGCGCCGGATTACGACGTAAAGAAAATTTTAGAAGATTATCGAAACGACAAAACAGAATAAAATACAATGGCGGCAGGGAAAGCAAATCTCCTGCCGCCATTATTGTTATTTCTCATCCACCACCTGAAAAATCAGGAATTTTAAATAATATGATGCCTGCTCGCCGCCGGTCCAGAGGATCGGGTGGTCGGCTGCCTGGGTGCGGTATTCTACCTGGCGGAGGCGCTTGTGGACATTTGCCGCGGCCTCGCGGATGGTTTTGGTGAACAGCTCCGGATCCATGAAGTGGGAGCAGGAGCAGGTGGCGAGGTAGCCGCCGTCTTTTACCAGCTTCATGCCCCGCAGGTTAATCTCACGGTAGCCCTTGACTGCATTCTTGATGGAACTGCGGGATTTGGTGAAGGCTGGCGGATCCAGAATGACCACATCGAACTTCTCGCCCTTCTGCTCCAGTTCCGGCAGCAGGTCAAATACATCTGCACACTGGAAAGTGACGCGGTCGGATAGTCCGTTTAACTCTGCGTTCTCGCGGGCCTGGGCCACGCCAATCTCAGATGCATCCACGCCGAGAACAGAGGCTGCTCCGGCGATTCCGGCATTCAGCGCGAAGGAACCGGTGTGGGTGAAGCAGTCCAGAACCTTCTTGCCCTTGCAGAGTTTCTGGATGGCAAGGCGGTTGTATTTCTGATCCAGGAAGAAGCCGGTTTTCTGGCCGTCCTGAACATCAACCATGTAGCGGACGCCGTTTTCTGTGATCTCCACCTTGGTGTCAAACGGTTCGCCGATGAAGCCCTTCACGCGCTCCATGCCTTCCTGCAGGCGGACTTTCGCATCGCTGCGTTCGTAAACGCCGCGGATGGAGATGCCATCCTCAGCCAGAACTTTTTTCAGTTTGTCGAGGATGACCGGTTTCCAGCGGTCAATGCCAAGTGCCAGGGATTCTACCACCAGAACATCAGAAAACTTGTCGATGACGATGCCCGGCAGGAAATCTGCCTCGCCGAAGATCAGGCGGCAGCTGGAGGTGTCCACGGTAGCCTTGCGGTACTCCCAGGCATTGCGGACGCGCATTTCGATGAAAGCGTCGTCCACCACGGTGTCCTTTTTGCGGGTCATCATGCGGACCGTGATTTTGGAACGGGTGTTGATGAAGCCCTGCCCCATGGGGTAGCCGTCAAAGTCGGAGACGGAGACCATATCGCCGTTTTCAAATTCACCTTCAATCTTATCAATTTCGTTGTCATAGATCCAGGCTCCACCGGACTTCAGGGTGCGGCCCTCGCCCTTCTTTAAAATTACATTTGCTGACATATCTGTACTCCTTATTATAAACTGGTTGTTGGTTGGTGCTTTTTAGAGGGAAGCCGTTTTCTTCGCCTCCCGTTTTGCCTCCAGATTGGAAACGACCATGGTGCAGGCTGCATCGCCGGTGATATTGACGGTGGTACGGCCCATATCAAAGATGCGGTCCACTCCGGCTACCAGGGCGATTCCGTCCACCGGAAGTCCGACGGAGGTCAGCACCATAGCCAGCATGATCATGCCGGCACCCGGGACACCGGCTGTTCCGATGGAAGCCAGGGTAGCAGTCAGCACGATGGTGAGCATCTGATTCAGGGTCAGGTCAATTCCGTAGCAGGAGGCAATGAAGATCGCGCAGACACCCTGATAGATCGCGGTGCCGTCCATGTTGATGGTGGCGCCCAGCGGCAGAACGAAGGCGGCAATCTCCTTCTTTGCGCCCATCTTTTCCGTACAGCTTAAGTTGATTGGAAGAGTTCCTACTGAGGAAGCGCTGGAGAACGCAAACATGATGGCTGGCAGCATGCCCTTAAAGAATTTCACCGGGCTCAGACCGCCAAGGAATTTCACGGTCGTGGAGTAAACAAAGACGGCGTGTACAATGTAGCAGATGTAAGCGGCCAGCAGCACCATGACCAGAGAGCCGATGATGGTCGGGCCGTTTACGGCTATAACCGGGCACAGCAGGCAGAATACACCGATGGGGGAGAGATTCAGGATCATCTCCATGCATTTCATAAAGATCTCATTCAAGTCATTGAACGCGTTGACGACACGCACATTTTTCTCCCCCACCAGAATGATGGCAAAGCCGAGGAGGATAGCCATCACGATAATCTGCAGCATATTGGCCTCAACCATCGGAGAAACAAAGTTGGACGGAAAAATGTTGACCAGCGTGTCCATAAAGGAGGTTGCCTCAGCCGCCTCATAGGAAAGGTCGGTAGTGGCAATGACCGGGAACAGCGATTTAAACAGGTTGCCGCCGATCAGGCCGATGGTAACCGCGAAGGCCGTAGTGAACAGGTAAAATACGACAGTCTTCAGGCCAATGGCGCCGACCTTTTTGATATCACTCATGGAAATGATGCCGCACATGATGGAGAACAGGACGATCGGCACGACAATGAACTTAACCAGGTTCAGAAAGATCGTACCAAAGGGTTTGATAAAGTTTTCCGCAAAGGATGCATGGCTTTGCAGGAGCAGTCCGGCCACGATGGCCAGAACGAGCGCAACGAAGATCTTCATTGCCAGTGACATTTTTTTCTTTTGTTTCATGCTTACCTACCTCATTCTTTCTTTATGATTCCGGAATCCGGCAATAAAAAAGAAGACACTACGCCCCAGGCAGCGTCCTCTTTGACAGTGCTTTTATCTTAACATATCTTATATAGATGTGCAACGCACAATACAATCCCCTTGCCCTACCCCAGTGAAAATGATACAATGTAACGAGTGCAAGAGAGCCGAAAGCGTGCTAGCACGGTTGCGGCGAACGACGAGGCAATCGAGTGACGCGAGTCACGAGAACGAGTGCAAGAGAGCCGAAAGCGTGCTGGCACGGTTGCGGCGAACGACGAGGCAACCGAGTGACGCAAGTCACGAGAAACGAGTGCAAGAGAGCCGAAAGCGTGCTGGCACGGTTGCGGCGAACGACGAGGCAATCGAGTGACGCGAGTCACGAGAACGAGTGCAAGAGAGCCGAAAGCGTGCTAGCACGGTTGCGGCGAACGACGAGGCAATCGAGTGACGCGAGTCACGAGAACGAGT
>CAVIRL010000011.1:0-35370 GCA_963645005.1 Prevotella sp. P5-108 | reverse complement strand
TCAATCATATTGTGAATAACATGCTGGTTTTGTTTATACTTGGGGATAACCTGGAGCGGGCGCTGGGCAAGGTGAAATATTTGATTTTTTATCTGCTTTGCGGAGTCGGGGCAAATGTGTTTTCCCTACTGTTTGAGATACCGGAGGGGGACTGGTCAGTGGGAGCCGGGGCATCCGGCGCGATCTTCGGCGTGGTTGGCGGGCTGATTTATGTGGTAGCCGTGAACAAAGGACGTCTGGAGGATCTGAGTACGAGGCAGCTGGTGGTGATGGCAGTGTTTTCCCTGTATCTTGGTTTTACCAGCACCGGAGTGGATAATACCGCCCATGTAGTGGGGCTGATAATCGGAATGATCCTGGCGGCCATTCTGTACCGCAAACCAAAGCGCACTTGCAGAGCAGATATTTGGGAGTTATAATGTGCGATAAGCAATGAGCAGTGCTTTTGTTTGTTTTTGAACAAGCACTGCATGAAACCGAATGGAGGAAATGACAATGAGAGATGACAACTGTATTTTCTGTAAAATCGCAAACGGCGAAATCCCGTCTGCAACGGTATACGAGGATGATGATTTCCGCGCAATCCTGGATTTAGGTCCGGCATCTAAGGGCCATACCCTGATTCTGCCGAAGAATCATTATAAAGATCTCTGCGAGGCAGACGAGAATGTTATGGCGAAGATTCTGCCGTTAGCTGCAAAGCTTGGCAAGTCCATGAAGAGCCAGCTTGGTGCAAGTGGATTCAACGTAGTTCAGAACAATGGAACCAGCGCAGGTCAGACCGTGTTTCATCTGCATGTTCATGTAATCCCGCGCTACGAGGGCGGCCCGGACATGGTAAACTGGGCACCGGGCAAGCCGGAGCAGGAGGAACTGGCACAGACTGCGGAGACTTTAAAGGCAGGTCTGTAGAGCGGATTCAGCAACTAAAAAACAAACAGGAAGGACACTGTGTGGAGAGAAAATCCATGCAGTGTCCTTTTGCCATTTTCTTTGATAGTTATTATGCCTGTCTATTTATCTGCGTCTTCCTTCTCCGCATAGGAAGCAATCAGCCCCATAACAATGCTTACGGCATCGGAAAGGTCACTCTTTCCCATGACATCCATGAATTTCCTACGGTTTTCGTAGGTGGATTCGATGGCGTCATACAGGGTGTCACTGGTGACGTTTTCCTCCTCCAGAACGGTGGAGAAGCCCTGTTTCTCAAAGGAACGCGCGTTTAAGATCTGGTCACCGCGGCTGGCTGCAGCGGAAAGCGGGATCAGGATGTTCGGTTTTCTGAGGGCCAGGATCTCGCAGATGGAGTTGGCACCTGCGCGGGACAGAACGATGTCGGCAGCGGCAAACAGGTGGCGCAGCGGAGCATCTACATATTCATACTGAACATATCCGGGACGGCCAATGAGACTGTCATCCAGGTGCCCTTTTCCGCAGATATGTATTACCTGATACTTCTCCAGAAGCTTTGGAAGGAGTGCGCGGACTGCATTGTTGACGGCAACGGCACCCAGGCTTCCGCCGATGACCATGATGATGGGCTTGGCTGCAGAAAGCCCGGTGTAGTTAAGTCCGGTCAGCCGGTCACCCTGCAGCAGCTCGCGGCGGATCGGGGATCCGGTGAGGACAGCTTTGTCTGCAGGCAGATACTGTAAGGTCTCCGGGAAGTTACAGCAGATTTTGGCAGCAGACGGAATGCAGATCTTGTTGGCCAGACCAGGGGTCATGTCGGACTCGTGGATGATGGTAGGGATCTTAAAGTGTTTTGCTGCCAGCACAACAGGCACAGCCACAAATCCGCCTTTGGAAAAGACCACATCCGGGCGGTATTTCTTTAAGAGTGCGCGGGCCTCGGCATAGCCTTTGATCACGCGGAACGGATCGGAAAAGTTTTTCAGGTCAAAATAACGGCGCAGTTTGCCGGATGAGATGCCGTCATAAGGAATTCCGGCGCCTTCGACGAGCTTTTTCTCGATGCCGTTGTAGGAACCGATGTAATGAATCTCGTAGCCCCGTTCCTGCAGGGATGGCAGCAGGGCCAGGTTTGGTGTAACATGTCCGGCAGTGCCGCCGCCGGTCAGAACGATTTTCTTCATATAAGCATACCTCCGGTTGGATAGAAGTCTGGATTATAAAAATATCTGTACTACTATAGTACCCGCCCACTTCAAAATGTCAACCCTGAATCGTCGGAAGAGCGCAGGAAGGGGATACAGCATAGCCTTGCCTTATCACAATTACATAGCCTTGCCCTATCACAATTCCGTTGCCTTTCTATGAAAGATTTGCTAGACTGGTAAGGACAGGCAGTGAGAACTGCCAGGGAGCAGCGTGCTGCACAGAATGTAGGTAAAAACAGCTCTCGAAACAAAAATAGCAAACAGAAAGCAGAGGAAATCATATATGTTGGGTATTATCGGCGCCATGAAGGCGGAAGTAGAGCAGTTAAAGCAGGAAATGAAGCAGCCGGAGGTTGTGACTGTGGCTGGCATGGAATTCTATAAGGGAACCATTGGTGAAAAAGAGGTCGTTGTGGTGCAGTCCGGGATCGGTAAAGTCAGCGCGGCACTTTGCGTGCAGATCCTGGCGGACCGTTTCGGCGTGGACGGAGTGGTCAATACCGGTATTGCAGGTTCTCTGAAAGCAGAAATCAACATCGGTGATCTGGTGCTTTCCACTGATGCGATCCAGCATGATGTGGACGCCACCAACTTTGGTTACCCGTTAGGTGAAATCCCGCAGCTTGGAACCCTGAATTTTGAGGCGGATGAGCGCCTGCGCAGCCTGGCAAGGAAGTGCTGCGAGGAAGTAAACCCGGATATCAGTGTGTATGAGGGCAGAGTTCTGACCGGCGATCAGTTTATCTGTGATAAGAACAAGAAAGAATGGCTGAGTGAGACCTTTCACGGCGCCTGCACCGAGATGGAGGGTGCTGCTATTGCTCAGGCAGCTTACTTAAACAAGCTTCCGTTCCTGATCGTACGCGCCATCTCCGACAAGGCGGATGACAGCGCGTCCATGGATTATCCGGAGTTTGAGCGCCAGGCGATCGTTCACAGCACAAACCTGACCCGTGCGCTGATCCTGGCATATTGATCGGCTGACATATTGACCGGCTGGCAGCAGGCAATTCATCAGGTGTACTGATCACTGCCGGAACATGCGCCATGCTGTGGCCAAACCTTAAGGTAAGACGCGTTTTTTAGCAGAATTTGACGAACGATTCTGAGCTCCCTGAACTTTTCAAATGGTGACCGGGCAGTTATAATGATACCTGTCGAGACGCCATGGCAACTGTCACACACGCTGCGGGACGGATCCTGAAACGCCGCGTGTGGCAGTTGGAAAAAGGAAAAGAAAGGGGAGCTGTTTTTATGCTGCAATTACTGGAAACAGGCCGTGCGCTTTACGCACTGGCAGCACTTTGCGTACTGGGAATCCTGACACGGATAGTCACCCGTCACGTCTACAAAAGATTGCTGAAGGAAAGCAAAGACCTTTCACTGACCAAGAACAAAAGCTTAAAGGAACTCCGGCAGAGAGCGGAGAATACATATCGTGTGAACCAGGGACTGGTAGACAGCGGAGCCTGGCTGGAGCATCAGTTGTATGAGTTTAAGACTATGGGAATCCGGCTTGCCGGCTGGAGCAGTCTGGGTGCCCGGTGGACGTGGCTCTGCCTGCTGCTTGGCGGAGCGGCTGCGTTTTTCTCTTACTGGTACCGCCTGGATACCTATTATGTAGTCCTGTATGGCGGCGGCGCAGTGCTGATGGCCATGCTGACTATGCTGTTTGACGGAGGTCTTGGAGGAGAACTGAAGGAGCAGCTTCTGATTAGCCTGCAGGACCAGATCGACAATGTGGTAGGTCCCAGGATGGCGCGGAATATGGCAATGGAAAATGGACGCACGGAGGGAATGGGTGACCGGGGCGCACTGCGCAGTGTGAGTCGTCTGGTAGACCGGGCCGGCCGTATGGGCCGGGTGGAGCCGGAAGAGGAAGAAGATCAGCAGACGGCACGGGCGGCCCAGGCTGTGTCCGGAGGCCGCAGGGAGAACCGCAGAAATGGAAATCGTGCTTCCGCGGCAGTGAAAACCGTGGCTCCTGCACCGGAGACTCCGGCCAAGGAAAGTATCCGGGATGCGGACTTTATTAAGCGGGGGCTGGAGCAGATGGCGGCCAGCCGGGAGAAGAACCGCGGTAGCGACGAAAACTGGATCCGGGATTTAAAACCGGAGGAGGTAGAACTGATCGGAGATATTTTAAAGCAGTATCTGGCCTGAGAAAGCATTGGTAATATCTGGCTGCTGTCTGTGCAGTGTGCGAACAGCAGCAAAAATCCATCTGACACACAAAAGGAGGCGTTTTCCATGACGGAAACGTCTCCTTTTGCCTGTGACTGCGAAGGTACCGAACAGTTACGTTGTTTCTATTCTTCTATCACTTCAATTTCCAGATAATCAAAATCAATCTGTTCAATAAAACTGTCTCTGGTAAACCGTGTTTTTGCGTGACGTTTAAAGTCGTTGATATTGGAAGAAAGCCAGATCGGTTTTCCAAGATCAAATTCATAACAGATATCATCGAGAGACTGGAATACCATGCTGGTGCGGGACATGCTGTAGTCGGTCAGGCAGACCACAGTATCCTTGACCAGGTGGTTATCTTTCCAGATTTTTCCCCACATACGGAACATAGCGTTCCTCCTTTCGGAATTGACCCGGACGTCAGGGGGCAAGAACCGGCTGGTCCGGGAACTTTTTCATATTATAACGAGTCGGAATAGTTATGAGTATAAGTGATTTTTGTTTATCTGTAAAGCGTCATCCGGCAGATTACCAGATTCTCGGATCCGGATTGCCGGATCGTGTTACATTCGCTTGTAGTTCGTATCAGAATGTAGTAAACTGTAAACAGTATATATTCGAAAGAAAAGCTTTGGAAGCTTGCGAAGGAGGAACGCAGATATGGCGCAGACTATTCAGGAATGCCTGGACTATCTGGCAGCAGCCAGGGAATCTGTAGAGGAGCTGTCATTGGCAGCAGACCGGGAAGATCAGTTAAAACAGGATGAAAGCCGTCTGAAAAAAGCTTTGGACACAGAGAAAAAGCAGATGGCAGATGCAGTTGGTTCTACGGTAAAACGGCGGAGGGAAGACCTGAACTCCAGCTATGATACGGAGATCAGCAAAGCACAGGAGCTTCTCAAAAAAGCACGGGCCAAGCGGGAAAAGGCCAAGAATCAGGGAATCAAGGAACGTATTGCAGAGGAAACATCAGAGCTTCATGAGTACAATAAGGAACTGGTTGGCAACATGAAGGCAAAGTTCCGGGAGTATCACGCTCCGGCCTGGTGCAGGAGCCGTCTTTACTACAGTCTGTATATGCCGCGCTGGGCGAAGGAATTTTTCACCCTGCTGATCTTTATCGGGCTGTTTTTCCTGGCACTGCCCTTTGGTGCCTATGCACTGCTTCCTCAGCGCCGGACACTGTATCTGGCCCTCATTTACGGGGCAGATATCCTGATCGTGGGCGGTATCTATATGTGGATCGGCAACCACACCAAACTTCAATATGCGGAGTGCCTGCGGGCAGGACGTCAGATCCTGGATCAGATGCATGCCAATGACAGGAAAATCAAAGTGATCACCGGTACCATCCGCAAGGACCGTAATGAGTCTCTTTATAATCTGGAAAAGTATGACGATGAGATCGCGCGTCTGACCCAGGAACTGAATGAGGTGGCTGCGAAAAAGAAAGAGGCTTTGAATACCTTCGAGACGGTTACGAAAAACATTTTGCAGGATGAGATTGAACATGGCCACCGGGAAAAGATCGCGGAGCTGGAACATGAGTATGATGATGTCAAAAGGCAGCTTCAGCTTACCTCGGCTGAGGTCAAGGCACGCCGCCTTACCCTGACCGACCAGTACGGAAGCCATCTTGGAAAGGAATTTCTTGATCCGTTCAAACTGCAGGATCTGAGCAATATCCTTCAGCAGGGCCGGGCGGCCAATATCAGTGAGGCAATCCGGGTTTATCAGGAGGATGAACGGAAGCACTGATCCAAATGCGGGTTTGTACCGCGCATAAAAGTTGTCCCATTTGCCTATAATAGGAATAACAAAATGGTGCAGGCGGGATGACAGGATGAAAAAACAAATCAGAGAGCAGGACATTTATTATTTCGATTCCGGAGAGCGGGAAGATACCGTGCTGTGTGCCGGCATGCTCCGCCGGATGATCGCGGAGATCATGCGGCGGGAGGATCGGAAAGGTGTCCTGCTTTTTTGTATTGGAACAGACCGGTCAACGGGAGACAGTCTGGGGCCGCTGATCGGACATAAACTGAAAAAGGCGGGACTGAAGGACAGTCGGGTTCAGGTTGTGGGAACGCTGGACAGCCCGGTTCACGCCGTAAATCTGGAACAGGCCATCTTCATGGTGCGGCGCTGTTATCCGGATCATGTAATCGTGGCGGTGGATGCATCCGTGGGACAGACCGAGCATGTGGGCTGCATTACGCTTGGCAAGGGGGCACTCCGTCCGGGGCTTGGCGTGTGCAAGAATTTACAGGCGGTGGGAGATATCTTTATCACCGGCATAGTAGGCGGATATGGAAATTATGATCCGCTGATGCTGCAGAGTGTGCGGCTTTCTGTGGTGATGCGGATGGCGGATTATATCTGTGAGAGCATAAGGCAGGCCATGGTGCCGGAACTTCACACTTTTTGTCGAAGAGTTTTTTGAGCCGCGTGACCGAATATGACAAATTATACGGACACCCCATGGTATGATGCAGCAAATGGACCGTGGACAGGCATAAAACCTACCCTGTCCGCGGTTACAAACATCATGCAGCGGGGTGAGATTATGGGTGAACTTTATAATCCGTATCCGAAACTGCCGAAAAATATCCGGCAGGTCGGGGAGCGGGATCAGGTGGTAAAGCTTTATATTGAGGATTATGTCAATACATATCTGAAACGATTGTATCCGGCTGGCGGACAGGATCTGCGGGTCGGTCTTCTGCTGGGAGAGATCCGCACGGAGGATGGTGTCCCGTTTCTGTTTATTGACGGAGCGCTGGAGATGGAGCAGGTCACCCGGGATGGGGAAAAGGTAGAGTTTACGGAGGAAGCCTGGAAAAAGGCTTATCAGGTCATGGAGCAGATGTTCCCTCACCGGAGCGTGCAGGGCTGGTTTCTGTGCGGAGCACCGGGCTGTGCCTTAAGTCCCTTGGATTACTGGAAGCAGCATGGCCAGTACTTTTCGGGGAAGAACCAGCTGATGTACTTAAATTTCGGACTGGAGGGGGAAGAAGCCATCTACACAGCATCGGAAGACGGGTTTTACAAGCTGAGAGGTTACAGTATCTATTATGAGAGAAACCAGATGATGCAGGATTACATGGTTTCCAGGAAAGACGCAAGGCGTGTGGAAAGCGGAACGCAGGATATTGTGATCCAGGATTTTCGCGAACGGATGGAGGAACGGAAACTGAGTGTGGGACATGCCCGTTCCACCATTGGGCTTTTAGGCGGAGCCTGCAGTGTGCTGACAGTTCTGGTGCTGGCCGGTGGGCTTGTCATGTTTGGGAATTACCGGAAAATGAAGGATATGGAGGGCGTGATCGCATCGGTGATGCCTTCCGCGGTTAAGAATGGCAGTCTGCGTTCCTTTACCGGACAGGGCAGTGACGGGGAACTGGAGGTGGAGTCTGTGCCGGGAGAGGTGTATCCGACACTGGCAGACATTGTGATCGATCCTGCGGGCGGGACTGACGGAAACGGAGCAGCAGACAGCAGTACAGAGGGAGTTTCGGAAAATGGTGCGCCTGGGACTGCGGATTCAGAATATGCCACAGCGGGAGCAGCAGACGGAAGTGGGGCGGCAGCGAGTGCAGGAGGTGCTGCAGGAAGCGGGGCAGCCGGTTCCGGTATCCAGACTGCGTTGGAAAACAGCACGTTCCACGGCGGAAATGCAGGGGCTTCGGCGGATGTGAAAACCTCTGCAGCCGTACCGGTCCAGATTCCGGCGGATGCCGTGAAGCATGTGGTTCAGGAGGGGGAGACCCTGTATGGGATCTGCATGGAACAGTACCACAGCATGGCTCAGATTCCACAGATCTGCGAGTGGAACCGGCTGGCGGATGAGAATCACATTTCCGTGGGGCAGGAGTTGTATCTTCCGGCAAAATGAGGTATACTGAACCATATATATCCTTCACTGTTGGAGGTAACGGAAAGGTTACGTTAGGAGACAAAAGAGATGAGTGATTTCAGCTCCATGAGCAGAGAAAGCAAGAAAGATAAGCTGCGCAGACAGATCGTCACTCCGCAGCAGCCCGCATGGAACGCTGAACCGGAAGAAGACAGTGAAGCGGTGGTGCGCAGAGCTCATAACCGGGTACTGCGTCACCGGTGGCTCCTTGTACTCCTGGTGGTGCTTCTGATCGCCGGAGGTGCCTCTGCCTGGTTCTTTTACCAGCGCAATTACCGCTATTCCGGCTATGAAACAGTATGGCAGGTGGATTTAAACGAGGGAAGCCTTGTGGGCTATGAGAGTTTTGGAACCAACATTTTAAAATACACGAAGGACGGCGCTTCCTACCTGGACAACCGGGGACGCACAGTCTGGACCGAGAGTTACGAGATGAAGTCCCCCATTATTTCCGTAAAGGGTGATTATGCAGCCATCGCGGACATGCAGGGGAACAGCATTTATATCTGCAGCACAGACGGAACACTGGGGCAGGCAACAACGGTGCTGCCCATCAGCAAGGTGGCCGTGTCCGGAACCGGCGTTACGGCTGCGGTGCTGGAGGATTCTGCATCCAGCTACATTACATTTTTCCAGAAAGACGGCACTTCTCTGGATATCACCGTCAAGACAAACATGTCGGGAGACGGCTATCCACTTGATATTGCCCTGTCGGAGGATGGAACCCAGTTGATGTGTTCCTTCGTCTATCTGCAGGGAAGTGAACTGAAAAACCGTGTGGTATTCTATGATTTTTCCGAGATCGGAAAGAATGTTCCGAACCGTCTGGTGGGCGGTTTTGACGATGAATTTCAGGGGGATATGGTTCCCCGGGTAACCTATATGGGAAGTCCGTATTCCTGCGCGTTTTCCGGCAAGGCCCTGACCTTTTTCTCATCCCGGAACCTGGCATCACCGGAACTGGTGGAGCAGAAAGCGATTGAGGAGCGCATCGACAGCGTATTTTATTCCGATGAGTATGCGGCAGCCATTGTTCGCAATACCAACGGAGAGTACGGAAGCCGTCTGGAGGTCTACAAGAAAGACGGAAGCCATGTGCTCAGCAAGGAATTCAATTTTGAGTATACCCATGCGGATTTTGACGGCGATCTGATCATCCTGTACAATGAAGATTCCTGCAGGATCTATAATATGAGCGGATCAGAAAAGTTTGAAGCAACCTTCGACTTTCCTGTTTCGAAGATCAGAAAAGGACGGTTCCCCGGCACGCTGGTGGTAACCGGCCCGCAGCAGATGCAGGAGCTGAAGCTGCACTAAACACATATGCAATACAAAATTATATAATACCAGGAGGTCTCACCAATGAACACTATCGATACCATGTCTGTGAACGCGATCCGCGTATTATCTGCAGATGCGATCCAGAAAGCAAAATCCGGTCATCCGGGTCTCCCGTTAGGCAGTGCTCCGGCAGCATATGAGCTCTGGATGAACCACATGAACCACAACCCGGCAGATCCGCAGTGGGCAAACCGCGACCGTTTCATCTTATCCGGCGGCCATGGCTCCATGCTGTTATATTCCCTGCTTCATTTATTCGGATACGGCGATCTGTCCAAAGAAGATCTGATGAACTTCCGCCAGTTAGGCTCCAAGACCGCAGGTCATCCGGAGTACGGCCACACCGTTGGCGTTGAGGCTACCACCGGACCGTTAGGTGCCGGCATGGGCATGGCAGTCGGCATGGCTGCAGCGGAGGCACATCTGGCAGCTATCTTCAACAAAGAGAATTATCCGGTCGTTGACCATTACACTTATGTACTGGGCGGCGACGGCTGCATGATGGAAGGTATTTCCTCCGAGGCATTCTCCCTGGCAGGAACCCTGGGTCTTTCCAAACTCATCGTATTATATGATTCCAACCGTATTTCCATCGAGGGAAGCACCGACATCGCTTTCACGGAGAACGTACAGGAGCGCATGGCTGCATTTGGCTTCCAGACCCTGGATGTTGCAGACGGCAACAACTTAGAGGAGATTGGCAAAGCCATCGAGGAGGCAAAGGCAGATACCACCCGCCCGTCCTTCATTACCATCCACACCCAGATCGGTTATGGCTGCCCGGCAAAACAGGGCAAGGCAAGCGCCCACGGCGAGCCTTTAGGTGAGGAGAACATTGAGGCTATGAAGGACTTTCTGGGATGGCCGTCCAAGGAGCCGTTCTATGTGCCGCAGGAGGTTTATGATCACTACGCAAAGGCAGCAGAGGAGAAGGCTGAGACCGAGGCTGCATGGAACGTGATGTTCGCTGCATACTGCCAGGAGTACCCGGAAATGGAAGCACTCTGGAACCAGTACTATGGCGGCACCGACGAGCTGGCTAAGGCTCTTATGGAGGATGATTCCTTCTGGGCAAACAGCGAGAAGGCAGAGGCAACCCGTAACCTGTCCGGCAAGGTCATCAACAAGTTAAAAGACCGCATGCCGAACCTGATCGGCGGTTCTGCTGATCTGGCTCCGTCCAACAAGACCCATATGAACGATGAGGCTGATTTCTCCAAGGCAGATTACGCCGGCAGAAACATGCACTTCGGTGTCCGTGAGCTGGCTATGACTGCAGTCGGAAATGGTATGATGCTTCACGGCGGCCTGCGTACATACGTGTCCACCTTCTTCGTATTCAGTGATTACACCAAGCCGATGGCTCGTCTGTCTGCACTGATGAAGCTGCCGTTAACCTTCGTATTTACCCATGACAGCATCGGCGTAGGCGAGGATGGCCCAACCCACGAGCCGATCGAGCAGCTGGCTATGTTCCGCGCAATGCCGAACTTCCATGTATTCCGTCCGTGTGACGCAACTGAGACTGCAGCCGCATGGTACAGCGCAGTAACATCCAGGACCACCCCGACCGCACTGGTACTGTCCAGACAAAATCTGGCTCCGATGCCGGGAAGCTGCAAGGATGCGTTAAAGGGCGGCTATGTCATTGATGACTGCGAGGGAACTCCGGATCTGATCCTGATTGCTTCCGGTTCCGAGGTAGAATTGTCTGTAAAGGCAAAAGAGCTCCTGGCAGCAGAGGGCAGGAAGGTCCGTGTCGTATCCATGCCGTGTATGGATCTGTTCGAGGAGCAGTCCGCAGAGTACAAGGAGTCTGTACTTCCGAAGACAGTCCGCAAGCGTGTTGCCGTAGAGGCACTGAGCGACTTCGGCTGGGGCAGGTACGTTGGCCTGGATGGCGCATGCGTGACCATGACCGGTTTCGGCGCAAGCGGCCCGGCAGCACAGCTTTTTGAACACTTTGGATTCACCGCAGAGCATGTTGCTGAGGTGGCACGCAGCCTGTAAGATATTGAAAATGAGTAACTGTTCAGTACCTTCACAGTTACAAAAATGAACATATAGTCCGTACCGCCCGGCAGCTTTTTCTGCCGGGCGATGTGGGTTTTGGGAAGGAGCAGCAAGGCATGCACGAAAGCGAAAAGAAATGTATTGGCATTGACGTGGGCGGCACCTCCGTCAAGATTGGTTTATTTGAGACAGACGGGACGCTGCTGTTTAAATGGGAGGTTCCGACCAGACAGGAAGAGGGAGGGCGCTATATTTTAGAGGATGTGGCAGCCTCCATCCGGGCGGTTCTTATGGAAAAGGAGATTCACCTCTACAACATTCTGGGTGCCGGACTTGGCATCCCGGGACCGGTTATGCCGGACGGTTATGTGGAGGTCTGTGTGAACCTGGGCTGGAAAGATGTAAATCCGCAGAAGGAGCTTAGTGCCATGCTGGACGGTATTCCGGTTAAGAGCGGAAACGACGCCAATGTTGCAGCTCTGGGTGAGATGTGGCGCGGCGGCGGTATGGGTTTTACCGATATTGTCATGGTAACCCTGGGAACCGGCGTGGGCGGCGGCATCATCATAGATGAGAAGATCGTTGCCGGAAAACACGGACTGGGCGGTGAAATTGGCCATATCCATGTGCGGGATGAAGAGTGGGAGCACTGCAACTGCGGCGGCGTAGGCTGCGTGGAGCAGATTGCCAGCGCTACCGGTATTGTCAGAGAGGCGAGACGCCGCATGGCCGGGGAGGAGACTCCGTCTGTTCTTCGCCGGTATGGGGATGAACTGACTGCGAAGGATGTTCTGGATGCGGCCAAAGCCGGGGATGAGCTGGCTCTTTCTGTTGTGGAGACCGTGGGCCGTTACCTGGGCGTAGCCCTGGCCGGGATTGCCATGACCGTAGATCCGCAGATGTTTGTCATTGGCGGCGGTGTGTCAAAGGCAGGTCAGTTCCTGATCGACATCATTGACAGGTATTATCAGCACTATTCTCCGATTTCCAAAAACAAGGGCGTGATCGGCCTGGCGAAGCTGGGAAATGACGCCGGAATTTACGGGGCAGCCCGTCTGGTGCTTGGCTGAAAATATATGTATGAAAAAAAGAAATGCCCGGAGCATGATTGCTCCGGGCAAACTATTGCAAAACTGCGTAAAATCAGCTAAAATGAGGAGACCCCGGTGGACTTTCGTCCAACCGGGGCAATTATGAAAAATCTATGTGCAATTTGACTGTTTCATCAAGTTACAACCGTTTCTTAAGATGTTTTTAGTATAGGAAAAAGTTGTGAATAAATTATGAACAGCACATGAACAAAATGTAAAAACTAGTGCAAAAACTATAAATATCTTTCGCAAAGATCCGATTCTTTGTGGAAATAGCAAAAGAGATTCTAACAGGCACCAAAAAAAGGAGGACATTATGTCAGAAGAGAGAAGAAGACGGACAATCGTGATCGGACATAAGAATCCGGATACCGATTCTATCTGTTCCGCAATCTGCTATGCAGCATTAAAATCCAAAATCACCGGAAACGAGTATGTGGCAGGCCGCGCCGGTCATGTCAACGAGGAAACCCAGTACGTGCTGAACTACTTTAACGTAGAGGCTCCGCAGCTGGTCGAGAGCGTCAAGACTCAGGTTAAGGATATTGAAATCCGTGAGACCAAGGGCGTAGACCGCAACATTTCCTTAAAGAAAGCATGGAACCTGATGCAGGATGCCCATGTTGTAACGCTGCCGGCAGTCAGTGAGAAGGGCGTGCTGGAGGGACTGATCACCGTCGGTGATATCACCAAGTCCTACATGAATGTGCTGGACAGCAGCATCCTGTCCAAGGCGCACACCCAGTACAAGAATATTCTGGAGACCCTGGAGGGTGCCATGGTAGTGGGTGATGAGAATGATTATTTTGATCAGGGCAAGGTTCTGATCGCAGCAGCAAACCCGGACATGATGGAGTATTATATTTCCGAGCATGATCTGGTCATCCTGGGCAACCGTTACGAGTCCCAACTGTGCGCTATCGAGATGGAAGCAGACTGCATCATCGTCTGCGAGGGCGCAGCCGTTTCCATGACTATCCGCAAGCTGGCCCAGGAGCATGGCTGTACGGTTATGACCACTCCGTACGACGCTTATACCGCAGCACGCCTCATCAACCAGAGCATGCCGATCGGCCACTTTATGAAGACTGAGGATCTCATCACCTTCGAGGACAGCGACTGCATCGATGACGTGAAGGAGGTTATGGCAAGCAAGCGCCATCGTGATTTCCCGGTTCTGGATAAGGACAGCAAATATCTGGGCATGATTTCACGCAGAAATCTGCTGGGTGCAAAGGGAAAACAGATCATTCTGGTGGATCACAATGAAAAAAATCAGGCAGTAGATGGTCTGGAGAACGCAGACATCCAGGAGATTATCGATCATCATAAGCTGGGTACCGTTGAGACCATTGCTCCGGTATTTTTCCGCAATCAGCCGGTAGGATGCACCGCGACCATCATTTATCAGATGTACCATGAGAATAATGTAGAGATTGATAAGTCTACTGCTGGTCTGCTGTGCAGTGCCATCATTTCTGATACCCTGTTATTCCGTTCTCCGACCTGCACACCGATTGACAGAATGGCAGCAACCGAGCTTGCAAAGATCGCTGAGATTGATATGGACCGCTACGCCGCAGATATGTTCTCTGCAGGAAGCAATCTGCGCGGCAAGAGCAACGACGAGATCTTCTATCAGGATTTCAAGCTGTTCAACTCCGGCAAGATCAGCTACGGCGTAGGCCAGATCAGCTCCCTGAATGCAGATGAGCTGACGGAGTTAAAAGAGCGTCTGCTTCCGTTCTTAAAGAAGCCTCATGAGGAGCATGGCGTAGACATGATCTTCTTCATGCTGACCAACATCCTGACGGAGTCCACCTCTCTGCTTTGCGAGGGTGAGGGTGCCGAGGATCTGATCCGCACCGCATTCCATATGGAAGAGTCTGGTGCAGACGATGAGGCGAATGTGGTAGAACTTCCGGGCGTGGTATCCAGAAAGAAACAGCTGATCCCGTCCATCATGATTGCCTGCGAGGCATAAAAGGAGAAAATATGGGAAAACAGAGCTGGCGGGGCGGCAATATGCTGTACCCGGTGCCGGCCGTGATGGTAAGCTGTGCACGGCCGGGTGAAAAGCCAAATATCATAACGGTAGCCTGGGCCGGAACCGTCTGCTCTGCCCCGGCTATGCTTTCCATTTCCGTGCGGAAGGAGCGCTATTCCTACAATATCATTCGGGAAACCGGTGAGTTTGTGGTGAATCTGGTGACAAAGGAGCTGGTGTTTGCCACCGACTACTGCGGCGTAAAATCCGGCCGTGATACCGATAAGTTCAAGGAGCTGAAGCTGACACCGCTTTCCTCCCGGCACATCAGTGCGCCGGGCATCGCGGAAAGTCCGCTGAACCTGGAGTGCCGGGTGAAGCAGGTGGTGGAGCTTGGAAGCCATGACATGTTTATCGCGGAGATCATGGGTGTGACCGTGGATGACCGCTACATGGATGAGAAGGGAACGTTCCATTTAAATGATGCGAAGCTGGTCAGCTATTCCCACGGGACGTATTTTGAACTGGGAGAGAAGATCGGAACCTTCGGGTATTCTGTACGGAAGGACCGAATAAAAACCGACAGTGGGAAACCCGCAGCAAAGATGAACAGCAAAAAGAACAACCGGAAATCCCGGACAGGCAGCAGCAAATTTTCAGAAGCAGGAAAGCACACACGGAGGAAAGCAAAATGAAATCAAACATTACACTGGTAGGCATGCCGGCATCCGGCAAGAGCACCATCGGCGTTCTGCTGGCAAAACGCCTTGGCTATTCATTTGTAGATGTGGATATTGTGATTCAGGAAAAGACAGGACAGCTCTTGAAGGAGATCATTGCGGAGCGTGGAACCGACGGATTTCTGAAGGTGGAAGAAGAAATCAATGCAGAGCTGGAGACGGAGCGTTCCGTGATCGCTCCGGGCGGCAGTGTAATCTACGGACCGAGGGCCATGGGGCATCTGCATGAGATCAGTACCGTAGTGTACCTGAAGCTGAGCTATGAGGATGTAAAGCAGCGCCTGGGTGATCTGAAAGACCGTGGTGTCGCGTTAAAAGACGGCATGACCCTGCTAGATCTTTACAATGAGCGCGTGCCGCTTTATGAGAAGTATGCGGATGTGACCATTGACGAGACCGGAAAGACGCTGGGTACCTGCGTGGATGAACTCCGCAGGATCATGGAACGGCGGATGGATGCGGGCGAACTGGCCCGGTAGAATTGCCTGACCGGGTCAGGCGGCAGTGCTGCTGCACGCCGGGAAGCCGGCAATGCAGCAATCAGCGTCTGGCAATGACCGGTTCCAGGACGGGGCTCCAGCATTCTGCCAGCCGGTCCAGTGAGAAGGCTGCGTTGGCCGGACTGGTGGAGGGGCAGAGCACTGCCCCTCGCCCGGTGACCGGTTCGCAGTAGCGCCTGTAAAGCCGGAAGGCTGTACCGCCATTGGCGATGATGGTATGGATATCCGCTGCCTTTAAAATACGGCTGATATCTGCCGGAACAGCATTTTTGATGCTGCTGTCGCTGGACCCTTTGATATCGCAGGATGCGATGACATCCCAGAGTGCAAGACTATGTGTGAGAAGCATGGTCTTTTTTTCGTCTGTGGACTGGGGAACCGGAACCTCTAAAAGCTTTGCCATAAGCTTCCAGAAGCGGTTTTGCGGGTGACCGTAGTAGAACTGGTTTTCCCGGGATTTCACGGAAGGGAAGCTTCCAAGGATCAGGATGCGGGAATGTTTATCAAAGACCGGTTCAAAAGTGTGCTGAACGTGGGTGTAGCCAGGTGGCAGCAGAGTCATATCCGGATTCATAAAACGTTCCTTCCCTACTCGCCCAGCGGGATCCGCAGCCTCTGGCCTTCATATAACAGATTTACAGAACGGATCGTACTGCGATTCGCCGCATAGATATCCCTCCAGCGGTTTTTATCTCCAAAATAATAATACGCTATCTTGCACAGATAATCACCCTTTTGAACCGTATATACCGCTTCGTTTCTTTCGTCGATTGCCCCGGTCATCAGATTATGGTCATATTCCATATCGTACAGTCCCAGGACCGCGTCCATGCCTGAATTGCTGCTAAAGCACTTGAGGATTACCGTATCCCAGGAGCCGTACTTCTCATAAAGCTGCTCCGGTGTCGGTCCATCTTCCTGTCCATATGCAGCCAGATTACTTGCCTTTACCTTTGCAAGCCCCTCCGGATTATTCTGATACGATGCAAGGCGCAGCTCATTTCGCATAGGGCTCAAGGTTTTCGCAATCTCTTCGGATGTTTTTCCTTCTGCCCGCATCTGTTCCCAGCGTGTATACATTTCCTGAAAACTCGCATGATAGGCCATTCGTTCTGCCTTCCACTTTTCTACCTGCTCTGGATCAGAATAATCATAGGAAGCAAAATTTCCCAGACGAACCGAATCCTCCCGTGGTGAAAATCCATATACTGCATTCGGATCATATCGGATATCTTCCATTGCCTTTGCATTCAGCCTTGGATCATGCTCATAACTGGCAGCAGCCGCCTGTGCTGTCAGTACCGTACTCATACAAAAGCATACGGTCAGCATCAGCGCCTGAATCCGGCGAATCATCTTTTTCCCTGTGAACTTTATAGTTTCCATAAAAATCCGTCCCCTTTCTGCATAAGTGATATATACTATAATGATATTGTACCTTTATATGTGTAAAAAGTCGAGAACTATAAAAGGTATAACATCAATATGAAGACGGTGGCTTCTTTTTTTTCGCTGCATCCTGTGTTATACTGACTTCGTAACTGTTCAGTACCTTCACATATAAAAGGATATATTTGTGCAGCGCATGAATGGATACAAGATCAGAAAAGGGGAATGGAAGTTATGGAACAGGATGAAAAACAGAAGGCAGTGGCAGATTTTCTGGCCGATTTATCCGAGAAACATCTCTGGGCGTGCATCGTGGCGTTTCAGGGAGAACCGCTTCGAACTATGTCCGGGCTTCCGTATTCCTACAAATTAAAGGAAGGAAAACACGGCGGCCTGACAAAGGAGCTTTGGGTAGACCGGAGGGAAAACAGCAAGTCCATTACCTGGAGTTCGATCCGGATGGCATTTCAGAATGTACTGAAGCTGAAGGAGGGTCTTTCCGAGGGCGAAAAGCCCTATGTGAAACGGCCGAAGGCGCTGGGCGATATCAGAGGGGTATCTTATATCTACCCGCTGTTTGAACGGTTCGGCCTGATTGAGACAGACCCGGACTAGGGAGAACGAGATGTTACCATACACAGGATGAGTGAAAGTGAAGAGAAGCCGGGAATGCAGGCTTGCGTTCCCGGCTTCTCTGTGTTATACTCTTACCCGTTGCAAAGCCCGCAAAAACAAGGTCGTACAGGGCTTTCGAGGCGGTCACCGCCTTAAAATGTGCCGAGTGTTCGTGACCTTCCACTCGTAAAACAAAACTAAAGGAGAACTGAATATGAACAAACAGCGTAACCAATCAACAACCGGCCGCATTACCCAGGGCGCAGTTATTGCGGCTCTGTATGTGGCTCTGACCATGATCGTAGCACCGATCGCGTTTGGCCCGGTCCAGTTTAGGATTTCTGAGGCACTTTGCGTACTTCCGTATTTTTTGCCGAGCGCGGTACCAGGCGTGACCATTGGCTGCTTTCTTGCCAACCTGCTCTGCGGCGCAGCGCCTCTGGATGTGGTATTCGGCAGTCTGGCAACCCTGATCGGCGCAGTAGGATCTTATTACCTTGGAAAGAAGAGCAAATGGCTGGTGTGCGTTCCGCCAATCCTTGCCAACACCATCATTGTTCCGTGGGTGCTGCGCTACGCGTACGGCTCCACTGACCTGATCCCATATGCCATGGTGACTGTAGGAATCGGAGAGATCCTGGCCATCGGCGTGCTGGGCAACATTCTGCTTCTGTCACTGGAGCGGAGTCACAGAGCGGTATTCGCACAGTAAAATAATGGTATTTTTGCCCGTGACTGGGAAGGTACTGAACAGTTACGGTATTTTACAGCATTTCCATATAAGCCAGAAGCTGGTCCAACAGTCCCAGTCCGATCCAGATCAGGATCAGCAGGACAACGGCTCCGGCGATTAAAAATACGAGTTTGTAAAACAGGTAGGCCCGGGCGAATTCTTTTCGTGCCGGGTCTTCTTCATGTCTGGCCTTATGAAAAAGATAGAACCAGCCGATAACGGGCATGTTCATGCACATGAAGGTGAAAAACCAGGAGCGGACGGAAGGCGTCCACCAGCGCTCACTTACGGAGTGGCCGGTGCGGCGCTTTTTTCGTACCGGTTTGTCGGATTCCCAGGTTGAAGATTCTTCCGGGGATATTTCCGAGACCGTCGAATTACCGGAAATCTTTGTCAGGATGTCGGTTTCTTCTTCATTCGGCAGGGTCAATTGCGGAAGCTCGGCAGTTTCCTGGTCCGCGCGTTTTTCCAGCGCCGCCTGGATCCTTGCCGTATCCACCTGCATATCTGCTTTTTCTGTGTCAGCGGAGGTTTTCTCTGTGTCTGCTGCATGCGGACGACTTGTGACCTGCAAGGCTTCCGGCAGAATCTGCTGCTTTGTTTCAGAATGATCGTTCTTCATTTAGTCGTTCCCTCCTGTCGTTGGTGCTGAGATCACAGACTGTGACGAAGAACCGGAATCGGTATTCGGATTTACCGTTGACTGGTCAGTCCAGATGCTCCAGCTTCGTTTGGCCTGGTTCAGATAATTCTTCAGGGACTGCTGCTCCAGCCCGATCTGCTGTAGATCCGCGGCCTGAGAGGCCGCTTCCGCTGCTTCCTTTTTCTGCTGCTCGGCCTGCCACTCCCGTTCGGTCGGCAGAGTGGCGATGCGGTCGATGGCTTTCTGAAGCCGTTCCTTGTAGGAGGCGGCTTCCTCGTAGCTTTCAACCAGAGAAAGCTTGCTGATGGCATCCTGTACAAGGCTTTCCGCATCGGAGGACTGGTATTCCAGGTTCTCCACATCGCGCAGGGCACTCAGGAAGGTGTTCTTGCGGGTCTGGATCTCCTGATTCTTTCTTGCCGTTACAGCATCTTCTTCCGCCTTTTTCTGGGCTTCCGCTTTTTCTTTTGCCTTCTGTGCCTCATACAGGGTGATGGTATCCTGCATCTCACTGATGATCGGGGCAAATTCCTCGTTGCGCTTTGTCATGCGCTCCAGAAGCTCGGTGCGCTTGTCGCTGCCATCCATCAGGTTCAGTTTGGAGATGATGCTCTGATACTGTTCCTTTACCCAGTAGGTGTCTTCTACGGTCTCAATGGTCTTGTCTTCAAACGCCGTTACCGCAGCTTCCAGATCCTCCTCCAGCTTTCGCTGTTCTTTGTCATGGAGAGTCTGCTGGGCGCGGTCGTTCAAGGTGGAGCTGAACAGATCGGTGATGCCGCTCTTGGAGTCGGTGGTCATTTCCACAGTGGCGGGCTGTTCCCAGTCTAGCGGCTCCTTGCCTTCGTGGATCTGATCCATGACCTGTTTCCAGATCTTTCCGGCGTAGGTCTTTCCGTAAACGCCGGGCATGGCGCGCGGGGTATCGTAGCCGACCCAGACTGCGGTGGTATAGTAGCGGGTGTAGCCGCAGAACCAGGTATCCTTGCTGCTGTTGGTGGTACCGGTTTTTCCGGCTGCGGGCATACCGTTTTCCAGCGCCAGACCATAGCCGGTTCCGTAGGATTCGGTGAGAGTTCCCTTTAAGATATCTGTCAGCATGTAGGCAGAATCCTGCTGGTAAACGACCTGGGTATGGGCTTTTAAGTTTTTCGTCAGCTCCCCGTTATGTTCATGGTCGATCTTGCGGATGCAGGTCTGATCATTGTATACACCGCCGTTTGCCAGGGTGCTGTAGCCCTTTGCCATATCCACCACCCGGACACCGTTGGTGAAGCCGCCGATACTTAAGGACGGCACACCATTATCAACGTAGGTGAGCTTCTGGAACTCCATTTCGCCCAGATAGTTCAGACCGTAATCTACGCCAATATCGGTGAGGATCTGCCAGGCTACGGTGTTTAAGCTGCGGTTTAAGGCCTCGCGGACAGAAACATTGCCGTAGTAGGAGCCGCCGCTGTTGGATGGACCATCCTCCCACTTGTGGTCATCCACCAGGCGGGCCGGGTAGTATTCGCCGGTATCGAAGGCGGGACCGTAGTCGATCAGGGGTTTGATGGTGCTTCCCGGCTGTCTTGCGCTTAGGTAGGCGCGGTTGTAGACATCGCTCTCGCCGCGGCCGCCGACCACAGCTACTACGCTGTTAGTCATATTGTCTACAATCACACCGGCACCCTGCAGGGCATATTTTCCGTTATCCTGCAGCTCCGTGTAAGGGGACAGGACATTGTCAAGCTGGGTCTGCAATGCGTTCTGAAGATCCTGGTCCAGGGTCGTGTAGATGCGGTAGCCGCCTGCGCGGATGTCATCGGTCTTTTCGGTGTAGGTGGCCTGGTAATTTTCCATATAAGTATCGTAATCGGATTTATCTTTGAAGATGTACTGGAACTGGAAGTTGTCCAGCTTCATGAGCGTCAGGGCAGCGCAGTGGATGGCATAGCTGCTCATGTAATTCTCGTTGCTGCCTTCCCCCTCTTCCTGAACAATATTCAATGGCTGGCTGATGGCATTCTGATACTCATCTTCGGTGAGATAACCAACCTCCAGCATGCTGTGCAGCACATCGTTTCGTTTCTTTAAAGAGGCTTCCGGGTTGCGGACGGGGTTGTAGGCGGTGGGGCTGTTGCTGATGCCGACCAGCACTGCGGCCTCGTAAGGCTCTAAGTCACTGGCATCCTTGCCGAAGTAGTAGCGGCTGGCAGCTTCCACGCCATAGCAGTGGTTGCCGTAGAAATTGGTGTTGCAGTAGAATTCCATGATATCTGCCTTGGAATACTTTTTCTCAATCTCCGGCGCCAGCAGGATCTCTACGATCTTTCGGGTAAAGCTTTTCTCCTGGGTCAGGTATGTATTCTTTACCACCTGCTGGGTGATGGTGCTTCCGCCCTGGGTGATCTCGCCGCGGTTTTTAATGAGAGCAAGTCCCGCGCGGAAGGTGGCGATCCAGTCAACACCGGTGTGGGATTTGAAACGCCGGTCCTCCTGGGCAATGTAAGCATTCTGCAGATTCATGCTGATCTGGTTGATGGGGACATATTCGTAATGTCCGGCATTGATCAGGCCGATCAGCTGGTCGTTCTTATCGTATATTTCCGTATCAGACAGCATGTGGAAGTCCTGGCGCTGCATCTGAGCCAGCTTATCGTAGGCAACTTCCCGGCAGTGGTCCAGCTCCGGACGCACTTTTGCGTAGATGAGCAGGCCAATGAGACCGCACAGGATCAGTCCGCAGGTCAGAAGATGCAGGATGGACTGGAACAGCCATCCGAGAATTCCGAACAGGCTGACAAAAAAGCCGGAAAAGGCACGCATAAGCGAATGTGGTGTAGGATTAGATTTCATAGTAGGGTACCTCTGTAAACAGACTCCTTTCGTTCCGATTTTCCTTCCAATTATATTACAAATCCTTTAGAAAGACTAGAAAAACATTGACTTTTCATGGAAAACGAAGTAAAAAGGTTACAGCATATTTATATAAGAAGAATGTGCACAATAAAAAAAGGATGGAAACCAGTATGTATCAGATAGATTTTAAGAACCCCATTGCCATTCACTTTATCGGAATCGGCGGCATCAGTATGAGCGGCCTTGCAGAGATTCTGATGCGGGAGGGGTTCCGCATCAGCGGTTCTGACGCCCATGAGAGCGAGCTGACCGACCATCTGGCAGCAGCCGGAGCCAGAGTGATGTACGGCCAGGCGGCAGCCAATATCACCGATGACATTGACCTGGTGGTTTACACCGCAGCGGTTCATGCAGACAACCCGGAGTACGCTGAGGTTGTTCGCCGCGGCATTCCGATGATGACCCGTGCGGAACTGTTAGGCCAGATCATGAAGAATTACGGTGAGGCCATTGCCATCTCCGGAACCCACGGAAAGACCACAACCACTTCCATGGTGACCGAGATCCTTCTGGCAGCGGAGAAGGATCCGACCATCTCCGTGGGCGGAATCCTGCATTCCATCGGCGGAAATATCCGAGTGGGCGGACCGGAACTGTTTGTGACCGAGGCCTGCGAGTATACTAACAGCTTTCTCTCTTTCTTCCCGACCATGGAGGTTATCTTAAATATAGAAGCAGACCATCTGGATTTCTTCAAGGATCTCGATGACATTCGTCATTCCTTCCGCCTGTTTGCGGAGAAACTGGATGAAAAGGGACTCCTGATCATGAACCGAGATATTCGAAACTATGAGGAGATCTGCGGAGGCCTGCCCTGTAAGGTGGTTACCTTCGGACACAGCAAAGAAAGCGATTACAGCGCGGAAGATATTACATATGATGCCTTTGCACGCCCGACCTTTACCCTTGTAGAGCAGGGAAAGGCAGCCGGAAGCATGACCCTGGGTGTGCCGGGTGAGCACAATGTATACAATGCGCTGGCCGCCATTGCCACCGCAAAGGCCCTGGGCATTCCGGACGCAGCGATTGCGGACGGCCTGCTCCATTTTACCGGGACTGACCGCCGTTTCGAGAAGAAGGGCGAGTTAAACGGCATCACCATCATTGATGATTACGCCCATCATCCACAGGAGATCGCGGCAACCTTAAAGGCAGCCCATAATTATCCACATAAGAAGCTGTGGTGCGTATTCCAGCCCCACACCTATACCCGTACCAAAGCATTCCTGGATGAATTTGCAGAGGCGCTTTCCGCAGCAGATGCAGTAGTTCTTGCAGATATCTATGCGGCAAGAGAAACGGATACCCTGGGAATCAGCTCTGCGGATATCGCCTCCCGCATTGAAAAAATGGGAACAGAGGTCCATTATTTCCCAAGCTTTGAAGAAATTGAAGCATTTCTTTTAAAAAATTGTTCCACCGGTGATTTGTTGATAACTATGGGTGCCGGAGACATTGTAAAAGTTGGGGAAACGCTTCTGAGTAAATAGTTATCCACATTATCCACATAGTTTTCCACTTTTTATGTAAAGGGACTATGTGGATTTTTTAATTTACATAAGAAAAAGTCTAAAAATTTAAAAAACCATGGTTTTATCTACAATTCGACAGGTTTCGCCCACATTGGAGGACCACGGAAGATGTTTATATCCACATTATCCACATTATCCACAACGAATTCTGTGGATAAACTCGCCTATTTCTTTTTGAAATTGGATGTGGTACACTGTTAGCAGACAGGAAGGGTGAGGTTTATATGAGTTTTACATATCATTTCCAGGTGGACGCAACCCTGGTTTCCAACGAATTTATTGACCGTTATCTGGCGGAAGCCAACGGGGAATATGTGAAGGTATATCTCTATCTGCTCCGCCATAAGGAGGAGCCGGTGAGCCTTGAAAGCATTGCGGACGGGCTGAACCATACGGAGGCAGATATCCGGCGGGCGATCACCTACTGGGAGAAGCTGGGGGTCTTAAGCACCGGTACCGCACTTTCCGGGCAGCAGGCCCCGGGGGCCGGCACCGCTCAGACGAAGCAGGGCACGGCTGCAAAGCAGGAGGCTGTTGCACAGCAGGCCGCCGCAGCGGCTATGGCATCAGCGGCATCCCCGGAACCGGCAAAAGGCACCCGGCCGGTGTACAGCCAGGATCAGGTGAACCGCCTGCAGGGAGACGGAGAGTTCTCGGAGCTGTTATACATTGCCCAGCGTTATCTGAACAAGATCTTCACCCAGCGGGAACTGGAGGTATTTGCTTACCTTTATGACGGACTGCATATGTCGGCGGAGCTTCTGGAATATGTGGTGGAGTACTGCGTCCAGGGCGGCCACACCAGCATCCGTTACATAGAGACCGTAGCCATTAGCTGGCATGAAAAGGGCTTCGCGACAGTGGAGCAGGCCAAGGCTTACGCCAGCGGTTTTACGAAGAATTCTTTTTCCGTGATGCGGGCCTTCGGACTGACCGGAAGAAACCCCGGCGAGACAGAACGGGAGATGATCGAGCGCTGGTTCGGAGAGTACGGCTTCACCAAAGAAGTGGTACTGGAAGCATGCAACCGCACGATGGAAGCCACTCACAACCCGAGCTTCCGCTATGCGGACCGCATCCTTTCCGAATGGAGAAAGGCCGGAGTTCACAGCCTGAACGATATTTCCGTGCTGGATGAACAGTACAAGGGCCAGAAGAATCAGAAGACTCAGAAAACCCAGAAGAACAGCCGTCAGGCGAACAACCAGTTCCTGAATTTTGAACAGCGCAATACCGATTATGACTCCATGGTATTGAATCAGGTAAAGGACTGGATCGGAGAACAGTAAGGAGAATAGTAAGGAGAATAGATTATGGCACTGAGCAATTCCCAGTACAACGCGGTCATGCGCGGGTATGAAGAACGGCAGCGCTTGCAGCGCCGCGCCCTGGAAGCGCGGGTCGAAGAAGTATACAGCAAAATACCCCAGATCCGGGAACTGGACCGCCGGATGAGCACACGGGCCGCAGACTGTGCCCGGCGGGTGCTGGGCGGAGATACAAAGGCCCGGGAACATCTGAAGGAAGAACTGGCGGATTTAAAGGAGCAGAAGCTGACTCTCTTAAAAGCAGCCGGATTTCCGGAAGACTATATGGAGCTTCGCTACGACTGCCCGGACTGTAAGGATACAGGCTACATGAATGGAAAACGGTGCCACTGTTTTGAGCGGCAGCGCCTGAACATCCTTTACGCCCAGTCCAATATTGAGGCCGTTCTGAAAGAGGAGAACTTTGACCGCCTCCGGTTCGACTTTTACGATGATACCGAGAAGGTTCCCCGGCTGGGCATGACAGAGAGGGCTTACATGGATGTGGTGGTGCGGCAGTGCCGGGAGTTCGCGCAGCAGTATCCGTCTAAGGGGAACAGCATTCTCTTTACCGGCGGAACCGGTGTAGGAAAGACATTCCTCACCAACTGCATCGCAAAAGAACTGATTGACCGGTGCATCTCTGTCATTTATCTGTCCTCCAACGAGCTGTTTGAGATCTTTTCCAAATACAAATTCGGACGGGACGGAGAGGAAGACGCGGAGGAGAGCTACCGCTACATTTTAGACTGCGACATGCTCATTATCGATGATCTGGGAACGGAGTTGAACAATTCCTTTGTTTCCTCCCAGCTTTTCTACTGTATTAACGAGCGTATCGGCAGAAAGAAAGGCACCATCATTTCCACGAATCTGTCCATGAGCATGTTAAAGGACACCTACTCCGACCGTGTCACCTCCCGGATCATGAGCAATTACCGTGTCATCCCCCTTTACGGTGCCGATATCCGCATGAAAAAACGGGCGGCAGCAAGATCGTGAAAACGAAATTACTCCGGGCAAAAGCAGGGATTGGCTTGACTTAACTGAGGCATAATGATATAAAAGAAACGATGCGGCGGCATCCGGAATACCGGAGGTTTTGCCAGAACACAAAATAAATAATACACATTGCATGGAGGAAAAGATGATTTACGAAGAGAAGACCATTGAGACCATTCCGGTAGGACCATTAGGACTGATCCCGTTAAAGAGCTGTGCTACCCTGGGTGCAAAGGTAAACGACTGGCTGGTCGAGTGGAGAAAAGAGCGCGAGAGCGAGCATAAATCCACCATCGCGTTTGCTGGCTATCAGAGAGATTCTTACATTATTGATGCCAGGACCCCGCGTTTCGGTTCCGGTGAAGGTAAGGGAACTATTGAGTCTTCTGTTCGTGGCGACGATCTTTACATCATGGTAGATGTGTGCAACTATAATCTGACCTATTCCCTGTGCGGCATGACCAACCACATGTCCCCGGATGATCATTTCCAGGACTTAAAGCGTGTCATCGCGGCAGCAGCAGGTAAGGCACGTCGTATCAATGTGATCATGCCGTTCCTCTATGAGAGCCGTCAGCACAAGCGTTCCGGCCGTGAGTCCTTAGACTGCGCCCTGGCTCTGCAGGAGCTGACCAACATGGGTGTTGAGAACATCATCACCTTCGACGCTCATGACCCGCGTGTACAGAACGCTATCCCGTTAAAGGGCTTTGAGACCGTACAGCCGATCTACCAGTTCATCAAGCATCTGTTAAAGAATGAGACGGAGCTTCAGATCGACAGTGATCATATGATGGTCATCAGCCCGGATGAGGGCGGTATGGGCCGTGCTGTTTACTTTGCAAACGTACTGGGCCTGGATATGGGTATGTTCTACAAGCGCCGCGATTACACCAAGATCGTAAACGGCCGCAACCCGATCGTGGCTCACGAGTTCCTGGGCTCCAGCGTAGAGGGCAAGGATGTCATCATCGTGGATGATATGATCTCCTCCGGCGAGAGCATGCTGGATGTCGCAAAGGAGTTAAAGCGCAGAAAAGCAAGAAAGGTATTTATCTGCGCAACCTTCGGCCTGTTCACCAACGGAATGGCGAAATTTGATGAGTATTATGAGAACGGTCTGATCGACCGGATCCTGACCACCAACGTGATCTATCAGACTCCGGAGCTGTTATCCAGACCGTACTACATTGACGTAGATATGAGTAAGTACATTGCCCTGATCATCGACAACTTAAATCACGATGATTCCTTAAGCGAGCTGCTGAGCCCGACCAAGCGCATCAACAGGCTCCTGGACAAGTACCGCAATAAATAAGGTGGTTATTTCATGAGTGAAGACAGAACAAATCAGCGGACGCGCAACCGGAACCTCTCCGATATGCAAAGCGACAAAGACCCGCTTCTGGGCGGACTTGACGGCATGTGTGCCGGACAGCACTGGGAAGGAGAGCCGGAAAACTTAAAGCATCCGGAAACTGCAGACCAGGAGCAGGCCCAGGAGGCATTCTCCCCGGAGGAGGTGCAGACTGCAGAGGAAGAGGCGAGAAAGATCGCGCAGGAATTGCGCCGTGAAGCAGTCAAAAACGGCAATACGGAAAAAGAAACCGAGGTGCCGCATGTGGAGCCGGCAGAGGGCGGAAAGAAAAAGTCCCGCAAAAAGGAAGAACAGCCGGGCGGCTGGAGAAAAGAGCTTTTTGAGTGGATTAAGATTGTTGTATCTGCGGCACTCATTGCCTTTGTGCTGAATACCTTTATCATCGCCAACAGTGAGGTGCCGAGCGGTTCCATGGAAAACACGATCATGACGGGAGACCGTGTGATCGGCTCCAGGCTTTCCTACCGCTTTGAAGATCCGAAGCGTGGTGATATCGCCATTTTCCGTTTCCCGGATAATGAGAAGATTTATTATGTAAAGCGCATCATCGGACTGCCGGGAGAGACGGTGGATATCGTAGATGGAAAGGTCTACATCAACGGTTCGAGTGAGCCGCTGGATGAGCCCTACATCCGCGAGCCCATGATCCCGGAAGAACCCATGCACTTTGAAGTACCGGAGAACAGTTATTTCATGATGGGAGATAACCGGAACTATTCCATGGATGCCCGCCGTTGGGAGAATACTTATGTAAAGCGTGAGAAGATCATCGCAAAGGTACTGTTCCGTTATTTCCCGAAACCGGGAGTGCTGAAATAGCATACTGCATTGTGATAAGAGCCCGTGGAAGCTGCCGTCAGGCGGCTCTCACGGGCTCAATCTGTCTGCACGATATTGTTATTTACTGCGGAGTGTGTTATATTTTAGATACATTATGGTCCGACGCCGGTACGCGGCGCCGGATACGTCTGATAATCTGGAGAGGGAACAAATATGAAAGATACAACATTGGTTATTATGGCAGCCGGGATCGGCAGTCGGTTTGGCGGAGGCATCAAGCAGTTGGCACCGGTGGGACCGGGCGGTGAGATCATTATGGATTATTCCATCCATGACGCGCTGGCAGCCGGATTCAACAAGATCGTCTTCATCATCCGCAAGGATCTGGAAAAGGATTTCCGGGAGATCATCGGAAACCGCATTGAGAAGATCGCCCATGTGGAGTACACGTTCCAGGAGTTGGATGCGCTTCCGGAGGGCTATCATGTGACCGAGGGAAGAAAGAAACCCTGGGGAACCGGTCAGGCGGTCCTTACCGTAAAGAACCTGGTGCATGAGCCATTTCTGGTGATCAATGCAGATGATTATTATGGCCGCGAAGGCTTTTTCAAGATTCATGATTACATGGTAAATGAGATGGATACCGAGGGAGACCGGTATGACATGTGCATGGGTGGCTTCATTCTGGAGAACACTCTGAGTGAGAACGGTACCGTAACCCGCGGTGTCTGTGAGGTGAACCCGGATGGTACCTTAAAAAATGTCACAGAGACTTACGACATTGAGCGCAGGGGAAATGGCATTTTCGGAAACGATGAGCAGGGCAATCCGGTCATTGTGGACGCAAAGCAGTATGTTTCCATGAACATGTGGGGGCTTCCGCCGAAATTCCTGGAGGCACTGGAAGAGGGCTTCCCGGAATTCCTGGATGGCATCAAAGAAGGCGATATCAAGGCGGAATATCTGCTTCCGAAGATCATCGACCAGCAGATCAGGGCCGGAAAAGCCCGTGTAAAGGTTCTGGAGACCCGGGATAAATGGTTCGGCGTGACCTATAAAGAAGATAAGGATGCGGTAGTGGCTTCTATCCGCAAGCTGATCGAGGACGGCGTTTATAAGGAGCATTTATATGACTAAGCTGATTTCCTGGAACGTGAACGGACTGCGCGCCTGTGTGGGAAAGAATTTCCTGGATTTTTTCCATGAAGCAGACGCAGATGTATTCTGCCTGCAGGAGACCAAGCTGCAGGCCGGGCAGATCGACCTGGAGCTTCCGGGGTATCATCAGTACTGGAACTACGCAGAGAAGAAAGGCTACTCCGGAACGGCGCTTTTTACGAAGGAGGAACCGCTTTCTGTGACTTATGGACTTGGCGTGGAAGAGCACGATCATGAAGGAAGAGTCATAACTGCGGAGTTTCCGGAATATTATGTAATTACGTGCTACACGCCAAATTCCCAGAACGAGCTGGCAAGGCTTGATTACCGCATGGAATGGGAAGACGCATGGCGTGCTTACTTAAAAGGACTGGACGAAAAGAAACCGGTCATTTTCTGCGGCGATTTCAATGTGGCACATCAGGAGATCGATCTGAAGAATCCGAAGACCAACCGGAATAATGCCGGTTTCACGGATCAGGAGCGCAATAAATTTACGGAGCTTTTAACGGCAGGATTTACCGATACCTGGCGGTATTTTTATCCGGACCGGGAGGGAATTTATTCCTGGTGGTCCTACCGGTTTAAAGCCCGTGAGAAAAACGCAGGGTGGCGTATTGACTATTTCTGCGTATCTGACAGTCTGAAAGACCGGCTGGAGTCGGCAAAGATCCACACCGAGGTGTTCGGGTCTGATCACTGTCCGGTAGAGCTGTGTCTGAAATAGCGAAAAAGAATAAAAGGGTCCGAAGAAGCATTTCGACGGACCGGACACGCTGTGGGACGGTGGTGCGGACCGCAGCGGGAAAGGCGGGCAGGATTGGAACAGTATCAGATCGATGTGAATGACAGCAAGATGTATCCAATGGGCCTCACACGGACAGACGGGGGGATCCATGTTTCAGCAGTGGCTGCGGCGAAGGCTTGCAGCCTGCTTTTATTTGCGAAAGAAGAGGAAAGGAACGGAAAGGAAGCAAGATTTAAGGAACTGTGGAGCATTCCGTTTCCGGAAGAGGGAAAGACCGGCCATGTCTGGTCCATGACGGTAAAAGGGGAATTCGACACCCTTTACTATGCTTTTGAGGCAGACGGAATAAGGTTTTCAGATCCCTATGGCCGTTCCTTTGCGGGACGGGAGCGCTGGGGCAGACTGAGTCAGGCAAAACGGCTTTTACTGTCACCGGTGGCAGAGCCGGAGTTTGACTGGCAGGGAGACCGGCCGTTACATATCTCGTATGAGGACTGTATTGTCTACCGGGCCCATGTGCGGGGGCTGACAAAGCATGCTTCCTCCGGCACGGAGCACCGGGGTACCTTCCGGGGCGTGGTGGACAAGATCCCATATCTCAAAGAACTGGGAATTACTACCCTGGAGCTGCTTCCGGCGGTGGAATTTCAGGAGGTCATGATACCGGAGAATGTGGAGGGCAATCCCTACGGAACCAGCGAGCCGACAGGACGTTTAAACTACTGGGGCTACGCGAAAGCCGGTATGTTTGCGCCAAAAGCATCCTACGCGGATCCGGGCACAAATCCGGTAACGGAATTCAAATATATGGTGCGGGAGCTTCACAGGGCAGGACTGGAGGTGGTGCCGGAGCTTTATTTTTCCGGAAAGGAAGTGCCGGAAATGGTACTGGAGACCGTTCGTTTCTGGGTGCGGGAGTACCATGTGGACGGCATTCATCTGACGGGATATGCGCCGACGAAGCTGCTGGCAAAGGATCCGTATCTGGCAGATACCAAGCTCTGGGCCCTGTCCTGGGAGACGGAGAAAACGGCTGCCGGGGAGAAAAAGCACCTGGGTGAATACAATGACGGCTTCCTCATCGATATGCGCCGGGCCTTAAAGGGTGACGAGGAGCAGATGAGCAGCCTGATCTACCGCAACCGCCGCAATCCGCCGGAGTTTGGCGTGCTGAATTTCATGGCAGGCACCAACGGCTTCACCATGATGGACATGGTTTCCTACGATCAGAAACACAACGAGGCCAATGGGGAAAACAACCGGGATGGCAGCGATTACAACTATTCCTGGAACTGCGGCGCGGAAGGTCCGGTCCGTAAGAAAAAGATTCAGGAGCTTCGGGCAAGGCAGCTGCGCAATGCGATGCTGATGCTTTTCTTAAGCCAGGGGACCCCGGTGCTTCTGGCGGGGGATGAATTTGGCAACTCCCAGAACGGCAACAACAATGCCTACTGTCAGGACAACGAGACATCCTGGCTGAACTGGAACCTGAATAAATGGGATCAGGCGCTTCTGGATTTCGTGAAGCATGTGATCGCGTTCCGCAAGGCCCATCCGGTCTTTCATATGGAGCAGGAGCCGAGAGTCATGGATTATCTGGCCTGCGGGCATCCGGATATTTCCTACCACGGCGTCAATGCCTGGCAGCCGGAATTTGAGAATTTCCGCCGCCAGATCGGCATTCTCTACTGTGGTACCTACGCGAAGAAAGCAGATGGCCGGAATGATGATTTCTTTTTTGTGATCTTCAATATGCACTGGGAGCCCCACGGCTTTGCACTGCCGAATCTTCCGAAGGATCTGGAGTGGACGATTGCCTTTGATACCAGTGACAGCGCAGCGGACGGCTATTATGAAGAGGGGCAGGAACGCAGGATTTTAAACCAGAAGAATTATATGGTCCCGTCCCGTTCCGTTCTCGTATTTAAGGGAAAGAAAAAGGCGAAAAACCTTGACAAAGCCTAGCAAAACAGATATAAATGAAAGGGCAAAATGAAATACTAGAAGGTGGCCGTTTTGGCCGCTATCGCATTTAGGAGGAATTAATAATGAACAAGACAGAATTAGTAGCAGCAGTAGCTGAGCAGGCAGGCCTTTCCCGAAAAGATGCAGAGGCAGCAGTAAAGGCATTTACCGATGTAGTTGCAGAGGCTCTGAAGGCAGGCGATAAAATCCAGTTAGTAGGTTTCGGTACTTTCGAGGTATCTGAGAGAGCAGCAAGAGAGGGCCGCAACCCGAGAACCGGCGAGACTATGACCATCGAGGCATCCAAGACTCCGAAGTTCAAAGCCGGTAAAGCATTAAAGGATCTTGTAAACGCTTAATTTATGAGACTAGATAAATATCTGAAAGTATCCCGTTTGATTAAGCGCAGAACTGTCGCGAATGAAGCCTGCGATGCCGGAAGGGTCCTGGTCAATGACCGCCCAGCCAAAGCTTCGGTGAACGTGAAGGCAGGGGACATCATTGAGATTCAGTTTGGTACTTCTTCCGTAAAGGTGGAGGTTCTGGATGTGCAGGAAACCGTCCGCAAGGATGACGCGAAAGAACTCTACCGCTACCTCTGATTCTTATTATCATTACTTTCATAAACAGCAAAACCTTCCCATATACTGAACCATAGTTCAGGCGGGGAGGTTTTTTTGTGGAAGAAAGATCCGGAATCCGTCCTCACGCCTGCAGGCTGGAGAACCGCAATGCGGCAAGCCTGACGGGAGTGCGGGAAGTGGTGTCCTTTGACGAAAACCAGGTGGTGATGGATACGGACATGGGCCTTCTGACGATCAAGGGAAAAGAACTCCACGTCAGCCGGCTCACCGTGGAAAAGGGTGAACTGGAGCTGGAAGGACAGATGGACAGCCTGGCTTACTCTTCCAACGAGGCTTATCGGAAGGCCGGACAGTCCATTCTGGCACGGCTTTTCAGCTGATGGCGGCGGTATGCCGGGAGGCGCGGCTTTTGCTGCATGGCATTGGCGTGGGGGCAATCCTGATGGCGGTGTACGATATCCTGCGTCTTCTGCGGTTTCTGATCCCCCATGGGACTCTGGCGGTGGGACTGGAGGATTTCTGCTACTGGATATGGTCCGGCTTTTTTACCTTTCTGTTTTTGTACCGGGAGAATGACGGAGCCCTGCGTTTTTATATGATTGGGAGCATTTTTCTGTCCATGCTCATTTATGACCGTGTCATCAGCAGAAATTTGCGAAAGTTCTTGAAAATGGTGATTCGATGCATTAGAATGAAATTACACAGGTAACATAACGTTTATTTAGAAAGTCAGGGTAACAAGAAGCTGGTGAGAAACATGAAGACGCGGGGAACAGGGCGCAGAAAGCGCCGGGAAGGCTGGAGCAACCGCCTGGCCATCATTGGTATTACCGTGGTGGTACTCAGTATGGCACTGGTGGTCAACATCAAGAACAACTCTATGGAGAAAAAGGTGATGGAGTACCAGGCTAAGGAAGAATCACTGACCCGCCAGGTAGAAAACGAACAGAAACGGGCTGCGGAACTGGAAGAACGCAGGGTCTATGTTCAGACCAAGCAGTACATCGAGGAAGTGGCCAAGCAGAAGCTGGGACTGGTAAAACCGGATGAGATCCTGCTCAAACCAAGACCGAAGGATAACTAAAATCATACGAGACCGGAAGTAACAGACATAGGATCCTTTCCTGCCGCATATATTGTGGTTCAGGAGGGGATTTTTTGTGTGGAAGCGAAATCGGCGCCGGGATATGGCTGATGTCAATATTTATACGGCAGAGAGATTAAATGAGATGGCCCGGTCGCTGGGAGTTCTGGCCCGGGCCTGCGATGACCGGATGGAGGAAGAGCGGGGACTGACCAGGGAGGATGCCCTGGCAGCCATGCAGACAGCGGCGGCCGTGGTGTGCGGACAGTGCAGCCGCTGTAATCTGTACTGTGATGCAGGAAAAGAAGACAGTTATTATCTGTATTATCTGCTCCGGTCCTTCGAGCAGAAGGGCAGAGTGGAATATGAGAACATGCCCCGTCTGTTTCTGGAAACATGCCGGAACAGGGAGGAGTATCTGGCGCAGCTGAACCGGAATCTGGGGCGGGCTGCCATGAACCTGGAGTGGAAGAACCGGTTCCTGGAAAGCCGGGATACGGTTATGGTGCAGTTCAGGGAACTGGCCGTGATGCTGGAAGAGTTTGCAGGCCGGATGAGCCAGGCGGCCGATATCACGGATCGGAAGGAGGATGCGGTGCGGCGGCTGTTCCGTCTGCATCAGATCTCCGTAGATCACATGCTGCTTCTGGAACATGAGAACCGTTACCGCGAGGCCTATGTGACGCTGCATGCCTTGGGCGGGCGCTGTATGACGGCAAAAGATGCCGCAGCATTGTTCGGACAGGCTGTGGGCGGCCGTGGGTGGTATGCGCCGCCGGATACCCGGGCACTGATTACGAAGCAGCCCGGAGTTGTGCGGTTTCTGGAACCGGGGGAATACCGGATGATGTACGGTGTGGCCCGCATGTCAAAGAATGGAACTGGTATATCGGGGGATAATTATGCCTATTCGGGGAGTCTGCCAGGACAGGTGATCATGAGTCTTTCAGATGGTATGGGAAGCGGAATGGTGGCAGACCGGGAGAGCCGGAAGGTGATCGAACTTTTGCAGCAGCTTCTGGAGACCGGTTTTTCTGCCCGGTCAGCCCTGAAGATGGTGAACACGATCCTGATGCTCACCGGCGTGGAACAGCATCCGGCGACGCTGGATCTGTGCTGCGTGGACCTTTGCAGCGGCGTGCTGGAAGCCATGAAGATGGGGGCAGTGGCAACCTTTGTCCTCAACGACGGGCAGGCGGAGATCCTGGAGGCGGGAAATCTGCCTGCGGGCGTACTCTCCCAGGCAGAGCCGGTGCTTCTGTCCCGCAAACTCTGGGACGATGACCGGATCATCATGATGACGGACGGGGTGCTGGAAGCTTGCCCAGGGCTGGAGAAGGAGCAGAGCATGAAAGAATATCTGGAGTCTATACCGGTGAAGACTCCCCAGGATATGGCAGAGCGGATCCTGCAGTTTGCCTGCCAGAATGGCGGAATGAAGGATGATATGACGGTTCTGGTGGCGGGAATCTGGAAGCGTTAGGAGAAAAGCCGGAAACGCATTGGCGAACATTGAGGACAGCTGTGTAATGGGAAAATCATAACGAGAAAAACACAGGTTGCGCAGGAAGAAAATTACAGGTATATTTATGCTGAAAGTGTTGCCAAGCGACCAGACAGACTGCGTGCTTGCACGCAAGGATGGCTGGGCAT
>CAVIRL010000010.1:0-37686 GCA_963645005.1 Prevotella sp. P5-108 | reverse complement strand
AAGCACGGAACAATTCGTGTAACCAAAAGTTCGGGTGTTTTGACACCCGAACCAGCATTGAGACGAAACAAGGCGGAGAAAGCACCGCATGAGAACCATACAAAACACAACAGGAGGAGATTCCCAATGAAGATCAAAGTATCGAACTACATTGCAGGGAAACTGGTAGAGGCAGGCATCAACCAGGTCTTTACGGTCACGGGGGGAGGCGCCATGCATTTAAATGACGCACTGGGCCATCAGGAAGGGCTGCACTGTCTGTATCAGCATCATGAGCAGGCCTGCGCCATTGCGGCAGAGGCGTACGCAAGGATCCACAACAAGATCGGTGCGCTGTGCGTGACTACAGGCCCTGGCGGCACCAATGCCATCACCGGTGTGGTGGGCGGCTGGCTGGATTCCATCCCGATGCTCATCTTATCCGGTCAGGTCCGTTATGATACCACTGCCCGCTGGTCCGGCGTAGGCATCCGTGCCATGGGTGACCAGGAATTTGATATTGTCAAATCCATTGACTGCATGACCAAGTACAGTGAAATGGTCATTGACCCGCTGCGTATCCGTTACTGTCTGGAAAAGGCGTTGTATCTGGCAGTCTCCGGACGTCCGGGTCCGGCCTGGCTGGATATTCCGCTGGATGTGCAGGGCGCATATGTGGACACGGAGCAGCTGGTGGGCTTTGACGCGGCAGATTATGAGGCAGGCGGTACCGGCTGGGCGCTGCATACCGTAGGCATGGATCACACCTCCGGTGCGGCTGTATTTGCAGGCGCAACCGAGGAAAAAGAGAAGGCAGCCGTTCTTGCAGGCGTGCATGGCACAGAGGGAACCAGTGTGGTAGAGCCGCCCCATGCGATTCCGGAAGATTATGCCGGAAAGGGTGAGCACCGTCAGGTACTCCCGGCCAGGGTTTCCAGAGAAGTGGCAAGAGAGATCATTGAAAAGATTAAAAATGCAAAGCGTCCGGTGCTGTACGCCGGAAACGGAATCCGGATTGCCGGAGCCTTTGACGCGTTTATGGAAGTGGCAGACGGACTGGGTATCCCGGCGGTAGTGGGCTGGAATGCCAATGACTGTATGTACGATGACTGTCCGTGGTATGTGGGCAGACCGGGGAATATGGGTGACCGTCCCGGCAACCTGGCTGTCCAGAACAGTGACCTGGTATTTTCCGTGGGCAGCCGCTTAAGCATCCGTCAGGTGGGCTATAATTACAAGACCTGGGCCCGCGAAGCCTATGTGATCGTGAACGATATAGACCCGGAGGAGTTAAAGAAGCCGAGCGTTCATGTGGATATGCCGGTTCACGCAGACGCAAAAGATCTCATGGAGACCATGGCGGCTGTGCTCCGGGAAGAATATGACAAGAAGCCGGTATTTGACGGCGGAGAGGGCCTGCCGGGCATGACCTGGAGCGAGACCTGCCGTATGTACCGGGAGAAATATCCGACCATCCGCAAGGAGCAGTTAAAGCCGGATCCAACCCGGGAGGCCAATGTTTATGCCGTTGTGGAAGCACTCAGCAGCCGTTTAAGCGAAGATCAGATCACGGTGGTGGGCAATGGCTCTGCCTGCGTGGTAGGCGGACACGCTTACATCATGAAGAAGGGACAGCGGTTCTTATCCAACTCTGCCATCGCTTCCATGGGTTATGATCTTCCGGCAGCCATCGGAGCCTGCATGGCAGCTTATGATCCGGAGTTTGAGGGAGATGGATACAGTCAGCATGATATCATTCTGCTGACCGGTGAGGGCAGCATCCAGATGAACATTCAGGAGCTGCAGACCATCATCCACCACAGGATGCCGATCAAGATCTTCCTGATCAATAACGGTGGCTACCATTCCATCCGCCAGACTCAGAAGAACTTCTTTGGGGAGCCGCTGGTGGGTATCGGCGTGGACAGCCATGATTTAAGCTTCCCGGATATGGAGAAGCTTGCAGCAGCGTATGGTTATCCTTATGTGGCGGCGCATCACAACGAGGAGCTGGCCGAGGCTGTGGAGAAGACCCTGGCCATGGATGGCCCGGTCATCTGTGAATTCTATGTAACCACTGACCAGAACTTTGAGCCGAAGTCCTCTGCAAAGCGTCTGCCGGATGGTACGCTGGTATCTCCGCCGCTTGAGGACCTTTCCCCATTCCTTCCGGATGAGGAAATGGATAAAATGATGATCATTCCGAGGATGAAATAATGCAGGTCGTAGTAACAGGCGCCACAAGCTTTATCGGCGCGGCAACAGTGAAAAAATTAATGGAGGCGGGGCACCGGGTTTTTGCGGTGGTCCGCCCCGCTTCGTCTAATATGAAGCATCTGGAGGAGCTGGCAGGCGGGGAAGCAAACGGGCTTCTGACCATCTGCCCGCTGGATCTGGCGGATATCCGGACACTTCACGGCTTTCCGGCAGATGCCTGGATCCACATTGGCTGGGACGGCGCGGGAAGCGACAACCGCACAAAGCGGGATGTGCAGCAGCGGAATGTCACCTACGCCCTGGATGCGGTGGAGGCAGCAGCGGTCCTTGGCTGCCGCCGTTTTTTATTTACCGGCTCCCAGGCGGAGTACGGAGTCTGGCACCGGACTGTGGCGGAGGATACACCCTGTCATCCGGTGTCTGAATATGGCAAAGCAAAGGTGGATTTTTGCGAAAAAGCGAAAATACTTTGCAAACAGAAGAATATGGAGTATATTCATACGAGGATATACAGTGTGTACGGTCCGGGGGATCATCCCTGGTCTCTGGTGCAGTCCTGTCTGCGCATCTTTCATGAGGGCGGCAGCATGAAGCTTGGGGAGTGTACACAGAACTGGAATTTCCTTTATATCGATGACGCGGCAGCGGCCCTGGTTTCCCTGCTTACGGAAGCTCCGGCCGGTGTCTACAATATTGGCAGCAGCGACACCAGACTGCTTCGGAGCTACATTGAAGAGATGTATGCCCTGTGCGGACACGGTGGAAGCTATACGTATGGAGAACGACCCCAGAATGCGGAGGGACCGGCAGATCTGATGCCGGATATCAGCCGGATCCTGCGGGAGACATCCTGGCGGCCTGCCACAACATTTGCGGAGGGAATTTATGAAACATTGCATAGCCTGCGGGAAGATCCTGCCGGAAACAAGCCTCTTTGAGTTGACATCTGCCCCGGCTTCGGCCCAGGACATCCCAGATGCGGGGGAAGTACAGCGTGATAAGGGCATTACCCTTCACCTGCATCAGTGCAGCGGCTGCGGTCTGGTTCAGTTTGACTGCGAGCCGGTGGCCTATTACCGGGATGTAATCCGGGCCGGCGGCGGTTCCTCCACCATGCGGGAGCTGCGTACCACCCAGTACCGCCACCTGATTGAAACTTACCATCTGGAAGGAAAGACCTTTTTTGAGGCGGGCTGCGGCCGGGGCGAGTTCCTGAAGTTTTTGCAGGAGTTTCCGGTGGAAATCTACGGTATGGAGCACAAGGCAGAGCTGGTGGAGGCGGCTCAGAAGGAAGGACTTCACGTGTGGAGAGAGTTCCCGGAGCGGGAAGACCAGCGCTTTGGCCATTCGCCGGAAGCGTCCATGCTGCCGGAGAGGGGCTGGAGTGTGCCGGAAAAGCCCTTTGACGTGTTCCTTTCCTTTAACTTTTTAGAGCATCAGCCGAGACCGGATGTCATGCTTAAGGCCATCTGGAACAATCTGGCGGAGGACGGCATGGGTCTTGTGACGGTGCCGAGCCTGGAATATATCCTGGAAAAGGGCAGCTACTACGAACTGATCCGGGACCACATCGCCTACTATACCTTTGATACGCTGCGGGCGCTGTTAAACCGCTGTGGTTTTGAGGTGCTGGAGGAGGAGATGATCAACCGGGATACGCTGTCCATGATTGTGAGGAAGACGGCGATGCCGGAGACGGACGCAGATGCCGGTGAGGAAGATGCCGGAGCAGATGCCGGAGCGGAAGGCACCGGTGAGAAAGCTACCGGAGCAGATGCCGGAACGGAAGATGCCAGAGCGGAAGGTGCCGGAGCAGGTACCAGAGCAGATGCCGGAGCGGAAGGTGCCGGTGAGAAAGGTACCAGAGCAGATGCCGGAGCGGAAGGTACCGAAACAGATGCCGGAAACACAGGGGTATGCGCGACGGATCGTGACAGCAGTGCCGTCGGCTCCGCTGAGACCGGAACCGTGGCGGACACCAGCATCATTGCTCCTCTGACCGAAGGTCGTAAAATCGTAACCGGAGAGGTGCGGGCACTGAACGAACGTCTGGCCCGGGAGGGCAGACGCCTTGCAATGTGGGGTGCCAGCCATCAGGGATTTACCCTCGCATCGACCTCGGAGCTGGGGGCGCACCTGGCATACATTATAGATTCCGCGCCCTTCAAACAGGGACGGTTCGCGCCGGCTTCCCATGTGCCGATCGTGGCACCGGAGCATTACTTTGAGGATCCGGTGGATGCGGTTCTCATTGTGGCACCGGGTTATACCGACGAGATTGCGGGAATCATAAAGACAAGGTTTGGGGAAAAGGTGGAGGCTATGACGCTCCGCACCAACCGGATCGAACATTTATAGAGATATATGCGGAATTCCGGGGCGGATATCGTCCGGGAAAAACGCAATGATGGAGGAAATATGACAGAGCTTTCAGGAAAACGGATCGTGATGACCGGAGCCACCGGTTTTATCGGAAGCCATGTGGCGAAGCGCTTTCTGGACGAGGGAGCCGAGATATACTGCCTGGTTCGGCCGGAGTCCCGGAAAACGGACTGTCTCCCGGTTCATGAGCATCTGCACCGGATTCCGGCGCAGATGGATCAGGCGGTGGAGTGTGTGCCCCGGATCGGCCATGCCGATGCATTCTTACATTTTGCATGGCGTGGCGTGAACCGCCAGGAGATCGACTCTCCTGAGGTGCAGAAGACCAACATAGAAGGTTCTCTGCGCTGCATGGAAGCGGCAAGGCTTCTGGGCTGCCGGGTGTTTATGGATGCCGGCTCCCGCGTGGAGTACGGGATCACCCCGGACGGCACCATGGAAGAATCCATGGAATGTCATCCGGTCAACGAATACGGAAAAGCAAAGCTCGCGTTTTACGAGCAGGCCAGGAAACAGTGTCAGGAAATGCAGATGACCTATTATCATCTGCGGTTTTTCAGCGTTTACGGCAAAGGCGACCATCCCTGGTCCATCATTTCCACCCTGACCCGGGAACTGCCGGAGGGAAAGACGGTTTCCTTAAGCGCTTGCCGTCACCGCTGGAATTTCATGGACATTGCGGATGCTTCCCGGGCCGTGGTGGAATTGTACCGCTACAGTGACCATCACCGGGGGGAGTGCCATGCGGTAAATGTGGCCTCGGAGGATACCCGGGTGCTGCGGGACTTTGTGGAGGAGGTTCACAGCCTCTGCGGCGGAAGGGGAAATCTGGAATACGGGAGCTTTGTCCAGGCAAAAGAAGGAGCCCTTTCCATCTGCCCGGTCAATGAAAAGATCCGGAAGCTGACGGAGGGCACCTGGAAAGAGCAGGTCTCCTTTGCGGAAGGGATCCGGCGGATGCTTTAATAGGAAACAGCGTAACTGTGAAGGTACTGAACAGTTACGAAACAGCAGGCAATATGCGGCCCCGGTGAGGAAAAACGCATGGTCTGTATGAAATATAAATTGTGGAAGGAAACATTATGAAAAAAATCAGTGTGCTGATCCCCTGCTACAACGAACAGGAGAATGTAGAGGCCATCAGCAAAGCGGTGCTGGAGACCCTGACGAGGGATCTGCCCCGGTACGACTATGAGCTGGTATTCATCGACAACGATTCAACCGATGACACCCGCCCGATCCTGCGCAGGCTCTGCGCGGAGAACCCGAAGATCAAGGCCATCTTCAATGCCCGCAATTTCGGACAGTTCAACTCTCCGTATTACGGCATGCTGCAGGTGACCGGAGACTGCGTCATTGAGATGGTGGCAGATTTCCAGGACCCGGTGGACATGATCCCGAAATACGTGAAGGCCTGGGAAGAAGGCTATAAGATCGTCATCGGCATCAAGACCAGCAGCAAGGAAAACAGGATCATGTATGCCCTCAGAAGTTTCTATTATAAGACCATCAAGAAGCTGTCGGATGTGGAGCAGATCGAGCATTTTACCGGCTCCGGACTTTACGACCGGGACTTTATCGAGGTTCTGCGGAATCTGGATGACCCGACCCCGTTCCTGCGCGGTATCGTGGCGGAGCTGGGCTATAAGCGCAAGGAGATTCCTTATGAGCAGCCGAAGCGCCGGGCCGGAAAGACCCACAACAACTTTTACCGCCTGTATGATGCGGCCATGCTAAGCGTAACCTCCTACACCAAGGCGGGCCTGCGCCTGGCAACCTTTGTGGGTGCCATCAGCGCCTTTTTAAGTATTGTGGTGGCTTTTGTTTACCTGGCCATGAAGCTGATCTGGTGGGACCGTTTTCCGGCAGGCATGGCACCGATGCTCATCGGTATGCTGTTTCTGGGATCGGTACAGATCTTTTTCATCGGTATGGTGGGAGAGTATGTGCTTTCCATCAACCAGCGTGTGATGCATCGTCCATTGGTTGTGGAAGAAGAACGTCTGAACTTCGAGGAGAAATAATTTCATGAAATACAAGATTGATGTGGTAAGAATCCGGGAAAATTCCATCCAGTTAAACGGATGGGTCATCGGAAAAACACCGGAGTCCAGAGCGGAGTTTGAGGTCCTGGACCAGAATAAGAAACCGCTGGAGATCAAATATGTGGCAACCCGCCGGGATGATGTAAGCCAGATCTATTACAAGCAGGTTTATGACCGGGATTACGGCTTTGACATCCAGTTCCCCTATGAGCGGGGGGCGGATTACTGGCTGGTGATCCACTGTGACGGCAGGACGGCCCGGGTAAGGTACAATGAAGAGCTGATCGCGAAGCGTGCCAGCGTAGCCCACAAGCGCATGGAAAAGATCAGGGATCTCATGAATATGGAAACCGTGCATGTGGCGCTGGAATTCGGAAAGAAGCATGGCTTAAAGGCATTGCTCTTAAAGTCCCGCCACAAGCTGCAGGGACTGGACAACGACTACGACTACGGCGAGTGGTATGAGCTGACCCGTCCGAAGGAGGAAGAGCTGGCAGAACAGCGCGAAACAAAGTTTGCATATGAGCCGCTGTTATCCATCGTGATTCCGGCCTATAAAACTCCGGAGAAATATCTTCGTGAGATGCTGGACTCCATTCTGGCCCAGACCTACAAAAACTGGGAGGTCTGCGTGGCCAACGGAAGTCCGAAGGGCGAGGGCGCGATCGTGAGCCGCGTCATGGCAGAGTACACCAAGAAAGACAGCCGCTTCCATGTGTCGGAGCTGGGGGATAACCTGGGTATTTCCGGCAATACCAATGCGGCGATCGAGATGGCAAAGGGGGATTTCATTATCCTGGCCGATCACGATGATACCATTCCGGAGCATGCGCTCTATGAGGTGGCAAAGACCATAAATGAGCATCCGGACTGTGATGTGCTCTACTCTGACGAAGACAAGCTGGATATGGATGGAGGTGCGCTGTTCGACCCGCATTTTAAGCCGGATTTCAATCCGGATCTCTTAACCAGCGTCAACTATATCTGCCATTTGTTTGTGGTAAAACGGACGCTGCTAGAGCAGGTGGGCGGCTTCCGCCACGAATTTGACGGCGCCCAGGATTATGACTTCATCTTCCGCTGCACCGAGAACGCAAGGGAGATCTGCCATATTCCGAAGGTGCTGTACCACTGGCGCTGCCATCAGGAATCCACCGCCAGCAACCCGGAGAGCAAGCTGTACGCCTTTGAGGCCGGCGCAAGAGCCATCATGGCCCATTACGAGCGCTGCGGCATTCCGGCAGAGAAGGTGGAGAAGGGCGTCGATTACGGCATTTACCACACGACTTTCAAAATCCAGGGCGAGCCGCTGGTGTCCGTGATCATCCCGAATAAGGACCACAGCGTCGATCTGGACCTCTGCATCCGCTCCATCATCGAGCGGGCCACCTACAAGAACCTGGAATTCATTGTGGTGGAGAACAACAGTACCGAGCAGGAAACCTTTGCTTACTACGAGAGGATTCAGAAGGAGTTCCCGCAGGTGAAGGTGGTGCGCTGGGAGCGGGAGTTCAACTACTCCGCCATTAACAATTTTGGCGCCACCTTTGCCGGGGGCGAGTACCTGATGCTGTTAAACAACGATACCGAGATTATTGCCCCGCGCCTGTTTGAAGAGATGCTGGGCTTCTGCCAGAGAAAAGAGGTTGGTATTGTGGGCGCGCGCCTGCTGTATGAGGATGACACAATCCAGCATGCCGGTGTCGTAATCGGCTTTGGCGGCGTGGCAGGCCACACCTTTATCGGCCTGCATGAGGCAGAAAACAGCTATTTCCACCGGGCCATGTGCGCCCAGGATTACAGCGCCGTGACGGCGGCCTGCCTGATGGTGAAAAGGTCTGTGTTTGAGGAGGTGGGCGGCCTGACGGAAGAACTGGCTGTGGCTTTCAACGATGTGGACTTCTGCTTAAAGGTGCGGGCAGCCGGTTATCTGGTGGTGTATGCGCCCTATGCGGTGATGCATCACTACGAGTCCAAGTCCCGCGGCCTGGAGGATACGCCGGAGAAGGTGGCCCGCTTCAACCGCGAGTGGGCTCTGGTGGCAAAGCGCTGGCCGGATATCTTACAGAACGGCGATCCTTATTACAACCCGAACTTAACACTGCGCAAGTCCGATTTCTCTCTGCGGGATCTTTTAAAAGAGAAAATCGGCGAGCCCTACAAGCTGCCTGAAATCAAAGAGCAGTAGGCGGGAGGAAGAAGCATGAAAAAAGTTACGATCGTGATTCCAAACTACAACGGCTTAAAGTTCATGGAGCCCTGTATGGCTGCCCTGGATCAACAGCTCTGCTGTGATTTTGAACTGCTGGTGGTGGACAACGGCTCCACCGACGGCAGCGTGGAATGGCTGAAGGAGCATGGGCTTCCGTCTATCCTTCTGGGGACCAACACCGGGTTTTCCGGCGCGGTGAATGTGGGGATCAGGGCGGCGAAAACACCGTATGTGATCCTTTTAAATAACGACACTGAGGCGGAGCCGGAGTACGTGGGCGAGCTCTTAAAGGCCATCGAGGCTTCCCCGAAGATCTTTTCCGTCAGCCCGAAGATGATCCAGCTTTACCATAAGGAGCTGATGGATGATGCCGGTGACATGTACAGCATCATGGGCTGGGCGTATCAGCGGGGCGTGGGACAGGAAATCGAACGCTATGACCGCCCCTGCCACATCTTTTCTTCCTGCGCCGGAGCGGCAATTTACCGAAGAGAGGTCTTTGAGGAGATCGGTTATTTTGACGAGATGCATTTTGCGTATCTGGAAGACATTGATGTGGGATACCGGGCGAAGATTGCGGGATACTATAATTTATACTGTCCGTCTGCCCGGGTGTTCCATGTGGGAAGCGGCACCAGCGGCTCTAAGTATAATTCCTTTAAGGTAAAGCTGGCGGCCCGCAACAATGTGTACTTAAATTATAAGAACATGCCGTTACCACAGCTTCTGGTGAACAGTCTTCCGATCGCCGCAGGCATTTTGGGAAAGTACTGCTTCTTTAAAAAGCTGGGCTTTGAGAAGGATTATGTGGCCGGAGTTCTGGAGGGCATCAAAACTGTGAAAAAGACCCGGAGGGTTCCGTACCGGAAGGAAGATTTTCATAATTATCTTGCCATTGAGTGGGAACTGATCTATGGTGCGGCACTCTATATTTACGAGTTTTCCAGACGTCAGGTCCGAAAAAAACTGGCTTCTGCAACAAAAAGTTAATAGAAATTTAATATACTGATCCAGAAAATTCGTGTATAATCGTTACGATTCCATTATGATGCCGGAAGACTGCCTTGGAAACGGGTACCGGCAAAATCCGTTGCTGTTTTGGTAGCTGGGAAACAGCATTTCAGAGATAAAGGTGGACCATATGATAAAAGATAATCAGACCAGACTGAACCGGCTGCATGTGCTTCTGGATGCACTGGTGATCGCAGTTGCCTATGTATTCAGCTGGTTTATTACACTGAAAAGCGGATTGTTCGGAGCAGATATGGAGGCTGGTATCCTGCCGACCTGGTTTTACATGCGGGTCCTGGTGGTGATCATACCAGTCTATCTGCTTTTGTATACAATCTTTCATCTCTTTACACCGAAGCGGGTACAGGGCAGACGACAGGAGTTTGCCAATATCTGCAAGGCCAATATCATCGGACTGTTCCTTTTTGGAACGATCCTCTATTTAGGAAGAAAGAATCCGTATCTGCGGGAATTCTCAGCCAGACTGATCGCCGGGTTCTTCCTGACCAACATTACGGCGGAAACGCTGGAACGAAATCTGATCCGTACCGTGCTGCGAACCATGCGCGCAAAGGGATACAATCAGAAACATATCATTCTGGTGGGTTACAGCCGCGCGGCAGAAGGCTACATTGACCGCGTGCTGGCCAATCCGGAGTGGGGCTACCGGGTGCGGGGCATCCTGGACGACCACAAGCAGTGGGGCTATGATTACCGCGGCATTAAGGTCATCGGAACCCTGAAGGATTTAAAACCGATCCTGGACATGAACCGTCTGGATGAGATTGCCATCACCTTAAGCCTGAAGGAGTACGGCGGCCTGGAGCAGATCGTAGCGGTCTGCGAGAAATCCGGCGTGCACACCAAATTTATCCCGGATTACAACAAGGTGATCCCGACAAAGCCGTATACCGAAGATCTGCAGGGACTTCCAGTCATCAACATCCGCCGTGTTCCGCTGAATGACCCGCTCAATGCGGCCATGAAGCGGGTGGTCGATATTTTCGGCGCCATTGTGGCCCTGATCCTGTTTTCTCCCATTATGCTGGTGACGGCCATCCTGATCAAGCTGACCTCTCCGGGACCGCTGATCTACTGTCAGGAGCGGGTGGGACTTCACAACTGTCCCTTTAAGATGTATAAGTTCCGTTCCATGGAGGTACAGGCACCGGAAAAGGAAAAGAGCGAGTGGACCACCAAACGGGATCCCCGTGTTACCCCCATTGGCAGGGTGATCCGCAAAACCAGCATCGACGAGATGCCGCAGCTGTTCAATGTTCTGTTCGGCAGCATGAGCCTGGTGGGACCAAGACCGGAGCGGCCCTATTTCGTGGAGCGTTTTAAGGAGGAGATCCCCCGCTACATGATCAAGCATCAGGTGCGGCCGGGTATGACCGGCTGGGCCCAGGTGAATGGTTACCGGGGTGATACATCCATTACCAAACGGATTGAGCACGATCTTTATTACATTGAAAACTGGACTTTGGGATTTGACTTTAAGATATTGTTTCTGACATTTTTCAAAGGCTTTATTAATAAGAACGCCTATTAACCCGGTCGCCGGAGCAGGCAGGAATGAGAATGAGGTACAGACATGAGTCACGATTTTGACGATGAGTTAGAGCGCAGTACAGAGCGAAGAAGCAGACGCAATCCCCATATGCGGGATACGGCAGCCTCCGGTTCGTACGGTCGGGAGGGCGGATACGCCTCCGAGCGGGAACGATGGGAAAGCCGCCAGAGAAAACGCCGGGAAGCAGCGGAGCGGGAGCTGGATGTCATGGGAGATTCCCGGATTCATGCGATCCCGAAGCAGCCGAAACGGGAAAGTGCGCAGCAGCCGGAGCGCCGAAGCTATAAACCGGACATGCTCGATGAAGTGGAGATGAGCCGCGGGCGGGGAACCTCCCGCAGGAGAAGCAGTACGAATGGCGCAATTTCTTCCCGGACAGCAGCCAGATCGGATTATGCGGAAACCGGAGCTTCCGATGCAAAAGTGCGCAGCAGTGCCGCACGGGAGACCGCGGGCAGCCGGGCCGTCCGGGAGACGGCTGCCGGAAAAGCATCGGGAGGAGGCGGACGCCGCGACAGCGGTCGTTCTGATTTCGGCCACAGCGAGGCGAAGAAAAAGCGCAGACGCCGCATCATCGCCATGATCGTGGCAGAGTGCATTGCGCTGGTGGCGATTTTCAGCTATGCTTTCATGGCCCGCATGATGTCAAAGATCCAGCGTTCAGAGGATTTCCAGATCAGTGAGATCAAGACCAATGATATCGCAGTGGACGCAGAAGAGAACATGAAGGGCTACTGGACCATCGCCATCTTTGGTGTCGATGCTCGCGATAACGCCATCGAGAAATCCACGAACTCCGATGTTATCATCCTCTGCAACGTCAACCGTGATACCGGAGAAATCAAGCTGGTATCGGTATACCGAGATTCTTACTTAAATATCAACGACAGCGGTTCCTACGCCAAGATCAACCAGGCGTATTTTGTAGGCGGACCGAAGCAGGCTGTCGAAGCGTTAAACCGCAACCTGGACCTGCAGATCCAGGATTACATGACCTTTAACTGGAAGGCAGTAGCGGATGCGATCAATATCCTGGGCGGTGTGGATATTGAACTGAGCAAGGCAGAGTTCCACTATATCAACTCTTTCATTACGGAGACCGTAAAGGCAACCGGTGTTGGCTCCCACCAGCTGACCCAGGCCGGCATGAACCATCTGGATGGTGTCCAGGCGGTAGCCTACGGACGTCTTCGTCTGATGGATACCGACTATGCGCGTACCGAGCGTCAGCGTAAGATCATTGCGCAGGCCTTTGAGAAATCCAAGAACGCAGACTTCCAGACACTTTATACGCTGATCGGAGCTGTGTTCCCGCAGGTATCTACCAGTATCGGGGTAGATGATCTGGTAAGTAATGCGAGAAATATCAGCAAGTTCCATCTTGGAGAGACCACCGGATTTCCGCAGGCCCGCGGCGACGCGAACATGGGCAAGAAGGGGGCCGTGGTTGTTCCGGCTACCCTGGAGAGCAATGTCATTGAGCTGCACCGGTTCCTCTTTGGAGATGAGGATTATACTCCGTCCGAGACCGTTAAGAAGATCAGTGCGAAAATTTCTTCGGATACCGGAATTTACAAAGAAGGACAGTTTGTGGGCAATGTCGGAACTGGCGGCGGTGTTGTACAGCCGAAGAAAACCACTGCGGCAGCCACAAAGGAAACAGAAAAATCCAAGGATGAGGAAGGCTATCAGACTGTCTATGAGTATGACAAGAACGGAAAGAAGGTTTCCCAGAAGCTGAAGATGGAGACCGATGCAGACGGCAAATATGTGAAGTATGAGACTGATGCCGACGGATTCCTGGTGAAGGATGAGACCATCTCCGGCAGCCACAGTTCCACCACGGAGGCGGATACTGTGGAGAGCAGCAATAGTCACAAGAACAATGAAACTTCGGGCAGCGAGACCGGCATTGCAGATACCAAGGTGACGGATCGTCCGGGAAGTACGACGGAGACAACCTCCGCAGTGCATCCGGGAAGCACAACGGAAACCACTTCCGCCAGCCATCCGGGCAGCAATTCCACAACCCCGACCAGCGCGGCAGGCTATCCGGGAAACAGTACAACGCCGACTACGGCAGCAACGCATCCGGGCAGCACAACCGAAGGTACGACCTCCGGTTCTTCCGGCACAGTACCGACTGCAGCTTCTCACCCGGGAAGCAGTACAACGCCGACCAGCGCAGCCAGCCATCCGGGAAGTACTTCCACAACTCCGACCACTCCGGGATCCGGAAATACTTCGTCCGATGGACCGTCCGGAAGCGGAAACAGTTCTTCCTCTTCCTTATCCGGAACGGTGTCAGCACCGGGACAGTAGGCGCAGTACGAGTGACTGATCAGAAAAGCGAAACAGAAAAAATGGACCGAAGACCCTCAGTACAGTGACTGTGGATCTCCGGTCCGTTTTTGTTTCACGGGAAGCTGCGTCCTGTGAAACAAAAACGCTCCGCAAGGGTGCAAAGCGCCGGTGACTGTGAAGGTACTGAACAATTACTATTTTTGAACTGTGGCAGATGTTCACAATTAAATTGAAAAGGAAACACAATTGAAACACATTTCTCTGTTATAGTTCTTTACAGAGTTAAGGAAAAGAAGTACAGAAAGGAGATCATCATTATGTACGAAGAAGATAGAGAAAACAGAAACAATTATTCGGAAGCTGGTTACAATGACCGCAACGATGAACATATGGAATATCGCAGCAATGCATCCCGGAATTCAGAGGCTCAGGAGGTCAGAGGAGAGCATTCCGCAACGGAGAACAATCAGAATGGCGGAGCATGGCAGAGCAGTTCTGCACAGGACGGCAGCCAGAGCAGTACACAGGCTTCCTGGCAGAGTGGTTCCGCACAGGACGGCAGCCAGAACAGCACACAGGCTTCCTGGCAGAGTGGTTCTGCACAGAACAGCAGCCAGAGCGCAAATGGCGCATGGCAGAGCAGTTCTGCACAGAATAACAGCCAGAACAATGCAAATGCATGGCAGTCCGCTCAGCAGAGCGGCAGCCGGGTAGCCGGTGAGAATGGAGCATGGCAGAATGCATCTTCCCAGGGCAGCAGTCAGACTGCCGGCCAAAGCAGCAATGCCTCCTGGAATGCACAGGCTTCCATCCAGGGAAACAGCCAGCAGGCAGATTCCCAGTCACAGGATCAGCACCGTACAACCGGCGGCTGGGCTCCCCGCAGACCGGAATCCCATCATGAATCTCACCAGAAGCCGGAGTGCGCAAAACGCAGCGGCCACAGCATAGCAGGCAAGATCGCGGGTGTTACCGCCGCCGCAGTTCTGTTTGGTACGGTAGCCGGCGGTACAATGTTTGCGGTGAACACCACCGGTGAGTACCTGAAAGGGCAGTACACCACCATTGGTCAGACCGAGACTCAGGCCCAGGTAAAGGTTGCCCAGTCAGATGACGGCGACAGCAGCACCACCGCCGGAGCACCGGTTACTGCTGCGATCCAGACCGATGTTTCTTCCATCGTTGAGAAGGCAATGCCGTCCGTTGTTGCCATCAACAACACGATGCTCATGCAACAGCAGACCTGGTTCGGACCGAGCCAGACCGTAGAGGTCCCGAGCAGCGGTTCCGGTATCATTGTCGGACAGAACGATGAGGAGCTTCTGATCGTGACCAACAACCATGTGGTTGAGGATTCCAAGGAGCTGACCGTTACCTTCATTGATAATTCCCAGGTAAGCGCAGCCATCAAGGGTACCGACTCTGAGACAGACCTGGCAGTCATCGCCATCCCGTTAAAGGATATTCCGTCTGACACCATGAGTCAGATCAAGGTAGCAACCCTGGGTGATTCCGATGCGTTAAAGGTTGGCCAGGGCGTCATTGCCATTGGTAATGCCCTTGGTTACGGACAGTCCGTAACAGTTGGTTATGTAAGTGCTTTAAACCGTGAGGTAAAGGCGGAGGATCAGACCACCCGTACCCTGCTTCAGACCGATGCTGCTATTAACCCCGGCAACAGCGGCGGCGCTCTGTTAAATATGAAGGGCGAGGTCATCGGCATCAACGCAGCCAAGTATTCTTCCACCGAGGTAGAGGGCATGGGCTATGCGATCCCGATCTCCCAGGCACAGGATATCATCAATGAGCTGATGAACAAGAAAACCCGTGTTGCAGTCGATGAGGCAGACCAGGGTTATCTGGGAATCCAGGGTCAGAACATTGATGAGACCGCAGCAAGCATGTACGGCATGCCGAGAGGCATTTATGTATACAAGATCGTAGAGGACAGCGCAGCTTCTAAATCCGATTTGAGAGAGAAGGACATCATCACCAAGTTCGATGGCCAGACTGTCCGCACCATGGCAGACCTGAAGGATATGCTGACCTACTATAAGGGCGGCGACACCGTGAACTTAACCGTTCAGTCTCTGGAGAACGGACAGTATGTAGAACGCACGGTAGAGATCACGCTTGGAAACAAGCCGGCAGCCGAGACCAACTGACCGTAACCTGAGAGGAGCCTGTCCGTGTACAGGAACTTTGACACTTTTTGAATTGTGGCGGACTGCCATAGTTTCACGTGACAGAAAATAAAATATGAACTATAATAGAAACCGGCGGAGAGTGTTTTGGCTCCGCCGGTTTTGTATTGTTTTGTTATAGGGAGAATCGTTTTGTTTCATAGAAAATCATTCTGTTTTATTCCCGCATCAGCAGAAATGACCGGTACAGATTCAGGGTTCCGTATCCCCACTGGCGGTTGGGATAGCGGAAGACCTCTTTCCGGTCGGCTCCGCGGATAAGAATGGATTTTACGGAGATGCTGGTGAGCGTCATATCGTTTTCCTGGGTGAAGCCCCAGGAGAAGATGCAGGCCACGGCACCGGCCGTGATGGCGGCAGCTATGGAGGAACCGGTTTTCCGGGTGAGGGAGAGCGGCCCGGGACCCTGTACATCCACCCCCGGTGCTGCCAGATCGGGCTTGACCTGCCCGGTGGCGGTGAAGCCGCGGCTGCTGTGGATATAGAGACTTCCGGTGATGTGGTTGTAGGTGCCAACGGTCAGGAGCAGCGGTGCATTTCCCGGATCGGTGATGGTAATATCGGGATCCGGCCGGAGAAAACCGGTGTCCTCCGTGAGAAATCCCTGCATGGGAAGCCAGATATGAAACCGGCCGGTGAGGAATAGCGTAGGAAAAATGCGTATATGCCAGATCCCTGGAGCCGGATCCGTAAAGCGCAGAAAGGCAAGGAAACGCCCGGAGGAGGATTCTGTGATCTGGTAGCTGAGAAAGACCCGGGTGGCATCAAGCTGAAAGGAGACCGTGGTTTCCTGGCCTACGGCCATGGGAATCCGTTCAATGACTTCTCCGGAGGGAGAAACAAAGCCTACGGTGTAAAGCTCAGAGACATCAGCCCACAGCTCCATGGAAAAACCGGTGGATTGATCCGCCACGCGAAGCTCCACATCCTCGTATTCCTGGCCGGGAGCAAGCGTTCCAAGATAGTGATGGCGGAATCCGGTCTCGTTTCCGGCTCCGATGACACAGGCAAAGCCACGGGTGCCGCTTAAGGCCTGCAATTGCATGGCCAGGGGCGAAAGACCGCTGTGGCTTCCCTGGGCGGTTCCGACACCGAGACAGAGGACAAGGGGCATCTGAAGCTGTCCGGCAACTGCCAGCAGAAAGGCTGCGGCGGTCATGATATCATTTTCCTGATAGGCATCCGCGTCTGCAGGTACTGCGAAAAATTCCCTCAGATACTGCTTGGCTGGTTTTAAGCGGACCACAGCCAGCGAGGCATCCGGGGCGGCACCGGAAAATCCGTCAGCTTCCCGGATCTGACGACCGGCGGCAGCTCCGGCCAGAAAGGTCCCGTGCCCGTTTGTATCGGCAGAGGGCACAAGCTCCAGCGGCGATCCGGAGACCAGGGCGCGGTTCAGCTCCTCCTGATCGTAGACGGTGCCGTAAAAGGGCTGGAATCCGGCGACTGCCTCCGGAAAGTCTCTGCCTTCGATGGTCTGATCCCAGAGACTCAGGATCCTGCTGGTGCCGTCCGGGTTTTGGAACAGGGGATTGGTATAGTCAATCCCGGTGTCGATCAGGCCGATCAGGACACCCTGACCGGTGCTCATGAGATTGGGCTGGGAAAAGACCGGGAGAATGCCGCTGCTTTCCAGCGCTGTGGTATCCTGAAGCCCGTAGAGCTTTGGAATTGCGGAGTAGGTGTGCTGCGTAAGGCTTAAGGGAAGAACCCCGGAGAGCGGAGCGTGGACGATGGCGTATTCCTGACTGACCGGATTGACACACCGGGTCCGGGCCAGCTCGTAGAGAGATTCCACAGCCTGCGGAGAATAGCGTACAATAAAATCGGCAACCTCCTCGGAAGCAGGAGAAACATTACAGGGGATCATGAAAACTCCGGGCAGTTTTTGATAGTATATGAAGAAAGAGCATGACAGTTCACAGAAAATCAGGAGGAAATATCTATGCTTTATACTGGAATCATTGCGTTGCTTTCATCACTGGATCTTGGCATCAAATGGCTGATCGACCGGGAAAAACCGGAAACCTTTCCAAGGCCGCTGCCGCATACAAAAGAAAAAATCCTGCTGTACCGCAATCACAATGCGGGATTCCCCTTTGGCTTTCTGCAGCAGCACAGCGAAATCGTGCGGCTGCTTCCGCTGGCGGTGATCTCCGGCCTGGCCGGTTTTCTGGCGGCTATTCTTCCCCGGAAGGGTCAGAAGGTACAGAAGCTTGGCATTGCCATTATCCTGGGCGGTGCCGTCAGCAACCTTTACGACCGCATGGTGCGGCACTATGTGGTGGATTATTTCAGCATCCAGTGTGGAAAACTGAAGGAGGTTGTCTTCAATCTTGGGGATATCTTTGTATTTCTTGGCTCCGGGATCTTATTTGCAGCAGAGCTTGTAAAGGAAATACACGGTGTACTGCCGACAAAAACTCCGGTTGACAGCAGCCGGGAAACCATGTAAAATCGTATGAAAATATAAAAGGAGAGAAATATTTCTATGTTAGATTCTGGAGACAGTACGGGCATACAACTGGCGATCGTGGTGATCCTGCTGATGCTGTCAGCGTTCTTTTCATCCGCCGAGACGGCCCTGACTACGGTAAACAAGGTACGTGTACGAACCCTGGCAGAGAATGGTGACAAACGGGCGGCCATGGTAGCAGCGGTTATTGAAGACCCGGCCAAAATGCTCAGCACCATTCTGATCGGCAACAACATTGTCAATCTGTCAGCCTCTTCTCTGATGACAACGCTGGCGCTGCGTGTGTTTGGCAGTGCTGCTGTCGGCATTGCTACCGGTGTGCTGACCCTGATGATCCTGGTATTCGGGGAGATCACGCCGAAGACAATGTCCACGATGTACGCGGAAAAGATTTCCTTTGCCTATGCCGGTCTCATTCATGCCCTGATGGTAATCCTGACTCCGGTGATCTTCCTTGTCAATAAGCTGTCCATGGGGGTGCTGTTCCTTCTGCGGGTTGATCCCAATAAGAAGCAGGAACCCATGACAGAGGACGAACTCCGCACCATCGTGGAGGTGAGCCATGAAGAGGGCGTCATCGAGAGCGAAGAAAAGAAGATGATCAACAACGTATTCGACTTTGGCGATGCCGTGGCTAAGGATGTCATGGTGCCGCGTATCGACATGGTCATGGTTGATGTGAACGCAAGCTTCGCAGAGCTTATGAGCCTGTTTAAGGAGGAACGCTTTACCCGTATCCCGGTCTATGAGGAAAATACGGACAACGTGATCGGCATTGTCAATATGAAGGATTTCATCCTGTTCGACCATGAAAAAGAGAAGAACTTTTCCGTCCGGGATTATCTTCGGGAACCGCTTTATACGTATGAATATAAAAAAACAGCCGAGCTGATGCTGGATATGAGAAAAAGCTTCCAGAATATTGCCATTGTCCTGGACGAATACGGTGCGACAGCCGGACTCATCACGCTGGAGGATATGCTGGAGGAGATCGTCGGGGAAATCCGCGACGAATATGATCAGGATGAAGAAGATGATGTCAGAAAGATCTCCGCAGACGAATACCTGGTAAACGGTTCAGCCAAGCTGGATGATCTGAATGACCGCCTGGGTCTGTCAATGGAATCAGAGGATTATGATTCCATCGGCGGACTGGTGATCGGCCGCCTGGATCACCTTCCGGAGGAGGGCGAGGAGGTCGATTATAAAAACCTGCATTTCAAAGTAGAAAAAATGGATAAAAACCGCATAGAAAAGGTACGGATCCTGATACAGCCTGTGAAGGACGAGCAACAGCAGAATGAAGAAGATATTCATTAAGAATGTCTTCTTTTTTTATTGACGGTTTCTTGGCGGGGGGGGTATAATGTTGGCATAATCTTGTATGATTATACAAAATTCGACAAAATCCAAGTCACAGGGAGGTATGAGTATGAATTTGACCAGATGTATGAAAGGACATTTTTATGATGCGGATACCTATGCATCCTGCCCTTACTGCAATCAGGAAACCGGTGGAAATGTAACGGTGGATTTTGAATCGTCCGGCGCTGCTCCGATCGGGACAGATCCGGTAAAAACAGCAGGGCTGATGTCATCCGGTACTGCTTCAGAAGAAAGAGAAGTCCCGGAACCGGTCATTCCGGAGCCGGCCGAGCCTGTACCGATGAAGGATGACCGTGATATCAAGACCATTTCCATCTGGCAGACTCAGGCGGAAAGTGCAGAAGAGGCATTCGAACAGGCACCGGTAGCGGGGTGGCTTGTCTGCGTAAAGGGAAAGGCACTGGGGCGTGATTTCCGGTTAAAGAGCGGCCGCAATTTCATTGGACGCAGTGATAACATGGATGTTTCGCTTCCGGGTGAGAACACGGTTTCCAGAGACCGCCATGCGATCGTCATCCATGAGCCGAGAAAGAATATTTTCATCGCCCAGCCCGGTGACTCCAGGGAACTGTTTTACGTAAACGGAGAAGTGGTTCTTTCCTCTGTTGAGATGAAAAAGAATGATGTACTCCAGGTGGGAGATGTGCAGCTGATGCTGATCCCGTGCTGTGATGAAAAGTTCCGGTGGGAGGAATCATAAGGCCTGCCCGGGATCAATCGATGAAAGGAATGATTTAATATGACAAATTTATATAATTTAGATGGACTTGTTTCTGATCTTGCGTCTTTCGCCTCCAGCATGAGCCTGCTGCTGACCGTATTCAGCATATTCTGCTTTATCGCACCGTATTTTGTGCATGGCTATGCATGGATGAAAACCGGCCATAAGGCAAAGGTAGAGGGCGACTTTATGCCGTTTATCCCGATCGCGCGCCAGATTTACCAGATGAAGATCGCGGGGTGCCCGGTCTGGTACATTTTCTTTTTCGGAATATCCACGATCACGGTGGGCGGCATGACTGCGATCTGCATCCTTTTTTATAAGGTTGTACACAGCCTGACTCTGATTTCTGTGATCCTGATCATTTATATGATCGCGAATATGGTATTTACCTTCCTTTATTATCAGCATTACTACAAGAGATTTGGATTTAATCCGAACGCGGCATGGCTGAATATCATTCCGGTTTTTGCTGTCATCGCCCAGGTTCTGGAGCTGTTTATCGCTTTCTCCAATACGATCGTTTTCCTTGGCGACAAGCGGAAGGACTGGGATAATGTGGGACCTGTGAGAAACGGAGTAGTCGTTGGCGTGAGCGGAACCTATGCCAATGCGACCTTTGATCTTACGGATGGCGCAGAGCTGATCCTGGGTCGTGATCCGCAGGCAGCGAATATTGTACTGAGCCAGACTGACGCAGATGTCAGCAGAAAGCATGCATCGATCCGTTTTGATGCAAGAACCAATCAGTATGCAGTCACAGATCTGAATTCCTCTACGGGAACCTATCTGGAAAACGGTACCCAGATCCCGAAGGGACAGACTCAGTATGTGGCAAGAGGCAGCGTGGTTTATTTCGGAAGTACCAAAAAGAATGCGTTCCGCCTGAATTAATGAGCAGACTGTTCGTGCAGTGCATGAACAGCAACCGAAAATACCGGAAGTGCGGATACAGCGTTTCCGGTATTTTCAGATTTAACGGTCTGGCTGGAATAAACTTATTACAAAATCAGTTTACAGGAGAAAGCTTATGCTGGGATTTAGACGTGAAAAAGAAACGGCAGAAAAAAAGCAGCCTGAAGTGACCAGCTATCTGTTCAGCGATGTCGGAGAGCGAGACAACAATGAAGATAGTGTCGGCATGTATCAGGAGGGGCCGGAGTACTGCTTTGCCCTGGCAGACGGACTTGGCGGACATGGAAAGGGAGAGTTGGCCTCCAGACTTGCGGTAGAGGCCTGCGTGCAGGAATTTGCTGTGAAGGGTGCCGGTGAGAACAGCCTGGAGGATTCGTTTCTGCTGGCACAGAAATCCATTCTTCAGGAGCAGAAAAATGACCGGGAAGCCATGGATATGAAAACGACACTGGTGCTTCTCCATATCCGGGAGAATGAGGTTCAGTGGGGACATATCGGAGACAGCCGGCTGTACTATTTTGAAAACCGGAAAATCATCGGACGGACCATGGATCACAGTGTTCCGCAGATGCTGGTGGCAGCGGGACAGATCCGGGAATCCCAGATCCGGCATCATCCCGACCGGAACCGTCTCCTTCGCGTTCTGGGAATTGACTGGGACGAGCCGAAGTATCAGCTTGAGGATCCGATCGCGCGAAAGGAGTCTCAGCAGTTTCTGCTCTGCACCGACGGCTTCTGGGAGCTGATCGACGAGCGGAAAATGCAGCAGACCTTAAAAAAGGCGGTCTCTCCTCAGGCGTGGGTGGAGGCCATGCAGGAGGTGGTCCTGAAAAACGGGCGCGGTACAGGCATGGACAATTATTCAGCCGTGGCTGTGTGGATCGAGTAGGGGGGACAAAGATATGGCAGTTGTACGGTGTGCACAGGGACATTATTTTGATGACAGCCGTTTTTCTGCCTGCCCCTACTGTGGAATTTCAGTAGGAAGCAGAGCAGAGGAAAAACAGAAGCCGGAAAGAAAGAGGGGCCTGTTCGGCTGGTTTGATCCGGACCGGACTGTGGCAGCTCCCCGGGAAAGGCAGAGGGAGGAAAAGACTCCGGCGGCGGATGATCATACGGTTGCCATGAAAAGGCAGGAGCCATCAGAGGGTGTCGGAGATGACCGGAAAACGATCGGACTTTATTCCGGTGCGCTGGGAAATGATTACGTGACAGGCTGGCTTGTCTGCACAGAGGGGCCGGAAAAGGGCCGGGATTTTCGCCTTCATCATGGATTTAACCGGATCGGCCGGGATTTCGGCATGGATGTCCAGGTGATGGATGATCCTGCGATATCCAGGATCAATCACTGCTCGGTGGTTTACGATGAGAAGAGCATTACGTTTTCGGCAGTTCCGGGCAGCGGAACGGTCACCTATTGCAACGGAGAGCTCCTTGCAAGGGCAACGAGGTTAGAGGCAGGAGATGAGCTGCGGCTTGGAGAAAGCAGCTTTGTCATGATACCCTTCTGCCGGGAGGGACGAGTATGGGAAACAACAGAATCATCCTGATGACGGCAGAAACGTCTCAGAGCAATGTACTGGAGCAGAATACCAGCCGTGTGGAGCAGGTATATACAGATCTGCCGGATATTTATGTCTACGGAAACGGGTTTTCAGCAGAGGAGGCTGCCCGGGGACAGGCTTATTTTGCCAGTCAGCCTCTGAATGCGGATCAGGAGCATTTCGGACAGTACGGAAGCTTTGGCGAGCATCTCTGCCTTTATATCCTGCTGGATATTTCCGGATCCATTCCCGACGCATATTTTAACGAGATCAAATCCGGGATCCGGCAGCTTCAGGAGCAGTATGGTACGACGGACCGGATCGTGCTCTGCACGTTTGGCTCGGAGGTCGTTCTGGCGGCAGACGGCAGTCAGGATACTGCACGGATGCAGGAAATTCTGGACGGACTGAAAAACCGTGATCAGGAAACTCTTTTATTTTCAGCGATCGACCGGGCCGCAGATCTTGCAGAGTCGGAACAGGATCCGCAGTACCGCAGAAAGGTGATTGCCGTGATCACAGACGGCGAGGATTTTGCCACCGGAAAAACCCAGTCTCAGGAGGCCATGAAGACTCTGCAGGAAAGAGGACTTCCGGTATATGCCTTCTGCATCCGGGATACAAAAAAGGAATACATCAATTCCTTCAGTGAATTTGCAAGAACGTCAGGCGGAGATGCGGTTATCTTTGAACCGGGGGAGGCATCCCGGATGCTCACGGAGCTTCGTGAGAAGCTGTATCAGGATGCTGAGCTTCACTATGTGGCAGCTTCCAATCAGGTCAGCAACCAGATGGAAACCTTCAGCCTTCATCTTCCGGACGGGAAGGTTCTGAACCGTTCCGTGATGGATAACCGCTGGCAGAAGGATCAGGAGGCTCCGTACCTGACCGGTGCCGAGGCCGTGGATGATACGCATCTGCGTCTTACCTTTTCGGAACCCCTGGAGGGAGCCGAAGCACTTTCGGCTTATGCTTTGCAGCAGGGAAAGAAAACATTTCCCATCAGCTCCGTATCCTATTCTCAGGATGGAGAGCCGACGGTGGACCTGATCCTTACGGAGCCGCTGCGCTCCGGGGAGTATCTTCTGAAGTGCAATGCCATCACCGATGCTTCCATGGAAAAAAATCCCCTTCGTTCGGATGATGAGAACGGGGAAGAGCTGACGGGGGAAAGCACCCTGACTCTGAACCTGGAGAATGTGCCGCAGAAAATGATAAAACAGGATAACCGGTATATGGGGATCTTTTTCCTGATCTTTGCCGCCCTGGTTGCCCTGATCATTACGGTGATCGCAGTCAGCAGCAAAAAAAGAAAGAAGGACTCAGAGGCAGAACAGGAGCATGGTCCGGCACCGGAGCAGCACAACCCAGGAGGGGCGGTTTCGGAACAGGAGCTTCGTCAGCAGGATTTCCGCCAGCGTATTGTGGTTCCGGCCAGAACGATCCCGATCCGGGTCTGGATCAGCAGTCCGGGAATGGAGACGGTAAATACGCAGTGGCAGCTAGGGAGCAGCCTGATCGTGGGAAGAGCCCCGGAATGTGATATCTGTATTGATGATCCGGAACTTTCCAGACAGCATTTCTGCCTGGAGCAGGAGAACGACATGGTCTTCATCCGGGATCTGGATTCCACAAACGGAACCTCTGTCGGAGGGATCCGGATAGGCAGAAAGCACAGGCTGGAGTCCGGATGTGTGGTCGAGGCAGGCTCGCTGAAGCTTACAATGAGGTGGTGATCAGATGACAGCACAGTTGTGCCCAAATTGTTTTGGAAGTGATTATCGGAACGGCTTCTGCAGCTCGTGCGGATACCGTTTGCAGAACGATCATAATGCCAGCGGGCGGAACCTTTCGTGCGGGAGCATTCTTCATGGGAGATATTATGTTGGCCGTGTACTTGGTACCGGCGGATTCGGGATTACCTATAAGGCATATGATATACCGCAGAGAAAGGTCTGCTGCGTGAAGGAGTATGCACCGGCAGATATGTGCCAGAGGTCACAGGACGGCAGGCTGCTGTCGCTTCTGTCCCCCAGCATTGAGAAGCCGTATTATGCAGGGCTGAAGCGGTTCATGGATGAGTCGCAGATCCTGAGCAGGCTGGAGAATATTCCCTCTGTGGTAAACATCACCGACACATTTCAGGAGAATCATACTGCGTATTTTGTGATGGAGTATCTGGACGGAGCGGATCTGAAGAAGGTCGTGCAGGCCTCAGAGGGGCATCTTCCGGTACAGTGGGTTGTGGATATTACGATCCAGGTCGCACTTTCCCTGGGAGTGATCCACATGAGGACCGGTATCATACACCGGGATATCAGTCCGGAAAACATTTATATCACGCAGGACGGACGGGTCAAGCTGATTGATTTCGGCAGTGCAAAGCGCACGGAAAACGGGGTGAAATCCGGACTGTCCATTGTGCTGAAGCCGAAATATGCTCCGCCGGAGCAGTTTTCCTCCGAGCAGCTGCAGGGCACCTTTACGGATGTCTATGCACTGGCCAGCACCTGCTATTATGCGTTGACCGGCACCAATGTGCCTCCGGCTCCGGACAGACTTGCAGGAAAAACCTATCCGCCCCTGAAGGAGCTGAAGCTTGGAGTATCGGCCGCGGTGTCGGATGCGGTGGATCATGCACTGCTTCTGAACGTGAAAAAGCGGACACCAGATATGCAGACATTGGTTGCAGAGATGGTGGCGGATACCAGTGTCCCGGAGGAAAATAGGCGGGTGATCCCTTACGTTGTCCTTCGGTATCCCGGTCATCCAGCTGTGCGTTATAACCTGGCACCCGGTCAGGCGGTCCGGATCGGACGTTCCAGGACGGCGGACATTTTCCTGGAAACGGATGATTGTGATATCAGCCGGATCCACTGCGAGGTAACCTATGAGGAACAGCGGGGAGTGTTCTGCGTGCAGGATCTCTCTATGAACGGGCTTTACTTCGGAAATACACGTTTGCAGAAGGATATTCTGTATCAGGTCAGCGCACCCGCCGTATTCTGGCTGGCCAAAAAAGAGTTTAAGATGGAACTGGGGAAAGAGGATGAACATCAGGCATGAAATAGAGTCGCAGAATCCCTGCTATGAAACCGGTATTGACAGCATCATGGGAAGCCGTCAGTACCAGCAGGATTTTGCATATGTATACATGGGAAAGCAAGAGGTTCTTGCCGCCGTATGCGATGGCATGGGCGGTATGGAGGGCGGTGAACGCGCCAGCAGCACAGCCGTGGAACAGTTGGCGGAGGATTTTCGTGCATTCCGTCAGCAGCCCTCCGGTTCTGTGCCGGAATTTTTCACAGAAGAAGCAGGCCGTCTCAATCAGGCGGTACGCAGCCTGACAAATAACACGGGAGAGCGACTGAAGGCCGGGACCACTCTGGTGGCTGCCTGGTTTCAGGATAACGGGATGTACTGGGTTTCGGTCGGCGACAGCCGTATCTGGCTGGTACGGGGCGGACAGATCCACCAGGTGAACCGGGATCATAATTACCGCCTGTCGCTGGAGTACAGGCTCCGGCACGGAGACATTGACAGACAGGAGTTCGAGCGTGAAAGCCAGACGACCCAGGCGGAAGCACTGATCAGTTACATCGGAATTGAAAATCTGAGACTGATCGATACCAACCGCGTGCCTCTGGAGCTGGAGGCAGGAGATATCGTGATCCTGAGCAGTGACGGTGTTTATAAGAGCCTGGATGACGTTCAGGTCTGCGCCATGGTCCGTGACAATGACATTGACATGAACATTGCCGCCGCGCGTCTGAACGCGATGGCTCTGCGCTATGGCGTGCGCGGACAGGATAATACGACATCGGTTCTGATCCGTTATCTCGGTGAACAGACGGGAACCGGGGAATGGGAACAGATGACGGAAAGGGGGGAGCTGTAAATGCGCTGTCTGAACTGCATGAAGGAATTTGATGAGCAATACGGTGTCTGCCCCTTCTGCGGCTTTGTCCCGGGGACACCGCCTAAGGAAGCGTACCATCTGGCACCGGGAACGGTGCTGAAGAACCGTTATATCATCGGAACTACGGTAGGCTTCGGAGGCTTTGGAATCACCTACCGGGCCTGGGATATGTCCCTGGACCGCAAGGTTGCCGTAAAGGAATATTACCCGAACGGGGTGGTCAACCGCGTACCCGGTGAGAAAAAGGTCATTATCTATACCGGAAACAAGGCGAATGAATTTGCGGCCGGAAAGACCAGATTCCTGGATGAAGCCCGCAATATGACGCACTTTAATACGCATCCCAATATTGTTAATGTATACGAATTTTTTGAGGAAAATAATACCGCATACATTGCAATGGAGTTTCTGGATGGAAAATCCTATAAGGAATATATCCGGGAGCAGGGCGGCTGTGTGGATCAGAATACAGCGGTCAATGTGGTCCTGTCTGTCCTGGATGCCCTGAAGGAGATCCATAAAGCACATATTATCCACAGGGATGTGAGTCCGGACAATATTTTCATGGTGCCGGTGGGGGAGGACGGGCAGAATTATCAGGTGAAGCTGATCGATTTCGGCGCAGCCCGTTTTTCGACGGGAGATGAGGAAAAAACGTTGTCCATCATCTTAAAACCCGGTTATGCGCCGCCGGAGCAGTATCGTGCGAAAAGCAAGCAGGGACCATGGACGGATATTTATGCGGTGGGGGCTGTGCTTTACCGTTCTCTAACCGGGGTTATGCCGGAGGAATCGGTGAACCGTATGGTGGAGGATCACCTGAAGCCGCCGTCCGAGCTGAAGCCGGAAATATCCGGACAGCTCAGTGACACGATCCTGCGTGCGATGGCATTGAATCAGGAGCTCCGGTTTCAGAATACGGATCAGTTCCGCGAGGCGCTGCAGAACCGGACGAAGGTGCTTGGAGTGGAGGCAGAGCTGAAGCGGAGAAAACGGATGCGGATCCTGAGCATGGCGGGGATCGTGGCAGTCGTGGCCGGTGTGGGAGCAGGCTGCTATGGAGTTTATGCCATGAAGCAGAAAAAGCTGTACGGTCTTGTCTCTCAGATATCCGTCCAGATGCCGGACATCAACGGGAGCCGTCAGAATGAGATCCGGCAGGCAGCGGATACGGAAAGCACATCGGCCGGAGATCCGGCGAGGAACATGGAGCTGGAGGATTCCGGGCAGATGCTTTCCCGAATGCTTGAGGAATATTCCGGCAAATTCCAGAAGGTTGAGGTATCAGCCGACTGCAGCTATCAGGAGGATGCTTACCGGGAAGTGCTTTTGAGCCAGGAGCGCGCAGAGACACTGCCCTCTGTGGTCGAGACAACCGGGATCACTGCCTCGGATACGCAGGTGTGGGAGCTGCTCGGCAGCCTGGATACAACCTATGCCGCCCTTGATGCCGGAAGCTATTATTTCATGAAGGAGGATGCCTTCCGGGAGCATTTTGCGGCAGAGAAGAAGCAGATCCCGATTTCCTTCTGTGCACCGGTCCTGTACGTGAATACCCATATGATCTCCGATCAGGAGAGACTGAAGCAATTGCCGAAGCTGACTTCTCTGGATGCCCTGACGGATGAGAACGGCACCCTCAGCTTCTGTGTGAACGGAGAACTGGCTGATATGTATCGGGATGCATTTCCGAAAGAGGAGACCGATCAGGCCAGGGCCGCATTTGCTGTAAGCTCCGGTATCGGATATGAGCCGTTTTTAAAGCGGGAAAAGGCATTTTACCTGGGAAGCACAGATGACTATGAGATGATCCGGGCAAGTCTTGGAGGTATTTATCAGATAGTGGTACTGGAAACGCTGCAGCAGGATGGAAAGGTGAAGGGAAGATTCACACATCTCTGGAGCATCAGTGGGAAGCTGGAGAACGACGATAAACGCGCGGCGGACAGTCTGGTATACTATCTGATGAGCGAAAGGGCTCAGGATGTATTTAATGTGCAGGACGGAAACGGCCTGTCGATGAATAAACGTATGCTGGAAACATACGTAAAGAGCAACGATGAATTTGAAGGTGTGCTTCAGGCTCTGGATACGCTTCAGATGGATTACAGCGGGGGAACCGGCGTATGAGAAGATGTTTGAACTGCATGAAGGAATATCCGGATTCCTGCCGGGATCGCTGCCCTCATTGCGGTTATCAGGACGATAATACGGTCCGCGGGGATGTTATGCTGCGGCCCGGAATAATCCTGCAGGGACGTTATATTGTGGGAACAGTGAAAAAAATCCGGGATATTGATATCCAGTATATCGGCTGGGATGCGCTGTTTGAACGGCGTGTCATGCTACAGGAATATCTTCCGCGCTATTGTGCATCGCGGAGCGGCGGAAGCCAGGAGGTCTCTGTATATCAGGCAAAGGAAGATATTTATGCGGAGGGTCTGAAGCTGTTTATTGCGCAAAGCAGGGAACTGATCCGTCTGTATCAGGATCCCTCTGTCATCACCTGTCATGCGGTGTTTGAGGAAAATAAGACCGCCTATGCCGTGATGGAATATCAGGACTATCCGGAGCTGGCCGCGTGGGCAGCGCAGAGACTTTTTACAGAGCAGGAGGCGGTGCAGACAGCACTTCAGGCAATCCGGTGTCTGAAAAAGGTGCGGGATCTGGGACTGGTGCATGGCATGGTCTGTCAGGAGAGCTTCTGGGTCGATGATGCGGGAGGACTGGTCATAAAGGATTTTGGAAGCTGGCGCTATATCAGCGGAAAGCCGGGCATCGTGTTTTATCAGAAGCTGTGTGAGGCAGTGGATGTCTGCGGAGTGGCAGATCTGATCTGGGAGCTGTTGACCGGCAGTACTCACAGAAAGGGAGAAAGCCCGGAAAAGAACGGAGGAAGGCTTTCGCACCGCCTGTGGGTGACGCTGGATAAGGTCTGGAATCAGGAGCTGGTCCGACTGGAGAATCTGGAACAGGAGTTAGCCGGTGAGGCAGAGGCAGGAAGAATGGTGCCGATGCGGAAGCGAAAACGGAAAAAGCAGATGGAAAACCGGAAAAGCCTGAGCCTGCCGCCGAAAATCTATCTGGCGGCCGGGCTCCTGGTGGCCTGCTTCTGCATTTTCGGAGTCCTGATGGCCACCGGAACCATACATTTGCGGATCAGCGGAGAGAAGAGCGTGCTGGAGCAGAATACCGTGCGTGTGCCGAATATCATGAATAAAACCGGGAAGAAGGCAAAGAAGATACTGACAAAATCCGGCCTGCAATATGAGCTGGAGGAGGAAGTGTATTCCGATGAGATCCCGGATGGAAGGGTCTGCTGGCAGTCGGAACGGGAGAATGCGGTCGTTGCGTCCGGCACGATCGTCCGGGTGAGAATCAGCAAGGGCAAGGAGGAGCAGCCGACAGACGGGCAGAGGACAGCCGGGCAGATCACAGCAGGGCAGACGACAGAAGAGCAGATGACAGAAAAACAGCCGGCAGAAGCGCAGACGACAGAAAAACAGCCGACGGAACAGCAGCCGACGGAACAGCAGCCGACGGAAGCGCAGTCAACAAAACAGCAGCCGTCAGAGCCTGCTTTGCCGAAAACGGCAAAGTCTGAGGCTTCCACTGCCACAGCAGAAACTTTGGATACAGGAACCGTGATCCGGGGGGAACAGCATCATACCCCTTCTGATATAAAAGAATGAGGAGGAAATGAGATATGAATTTAGTAAAATGCAGCAAAGGACATTATTATGACAGCGATCGGTTTGCACAGTGCCCGCATTGTGCCAGCACGGCAGGGGAGGATTCCGTAACGGTTTCCCTGCAGGCTCCATCGGGAGCTCCGGATGCGACAGAAGCATTTGGCGCAGATCTGAAGCCATCCGGCGACAGAGACAGAACTCTCGGAAAGCTGCCTGAGGAGCCGATCACCCAGAAAAGCGTGAATCCGGATGTACCGGTGCCCGGAGCCATTGTAACGGGCAGAGTGCAGACAGATCCGGGAATGGAAAATGTGATCAGAAAAGCGGGAGGATTTGACAGAAATATCCAGGATGATGACAGCAAGACCATGAGCTTTTATGATCAGGTATCAGCCTCCCGCAAGCTGAAGGGAGAACCGGTCGTAGGCTGGCTGATCTGCACAAAGGGAAAGCATTTCGGAGAGAGCTTCCAGCTTAAGAGCGGAAGAAACTTCGTCGGACGGAGCGCATCCATGGATGTATCTCTGGCAGATGAGCCAACGGTATCCCGGGAACGTCATGCGGTGATCGTTTATGAGCCTCGCGCACGCATGTTCATCATCCAGCCGGGCGATTCCAGAGAATTGTTTTATGTAAATGATGAGGTCGTTCTGGACAGTGTGACCCTGAAGGCCTATGACGATATTTCTCTCGGCAAAGTAAATCTGAAGCTGATCCCGTGCTGCTGCAAGGAATTCGCATGGGAGGATGTTATGCCGGACGAAGAAAAGAAATAGGGTAAAAAAGGGGCAATGGGATTATGGAAAGACTATGTATGGGATGCATGGAGCAGTATGACGACAGATTTGAGGTCTGCCCGCACTGCGGCTATGCATTCAACACGCCGCCGCTTCAGTCCTATCATCTTCCTCCCGGGACGGTTTTACAGCAGAGGTATATCGTAGGACGTGTCCTTGGCTACGGCGGTTTTGGAGTAACCTATATCGGCTGGGACTTTGTTATGCAGCGTAAGCTTGCCATCAAGGAATACCTGCCCGGTGAATTTGCAACCAGAATGCCGACCCAGACGCAGATCACCGTATATTCCGGTGAACGGGAGGAGCAGTTTTACGACGGACTGACAAAAACCATTGACGAGGCAAAGCGCCTTGCAAAGTTTGAACAGGTACCGGGGATCGTTCAGATCTACGACTGCTTTGAAGAAAATGGAACCTCTTATATTGTGATGGAGCTGCTCGGAGGCCAGTCCCTGAAGGAGTATCTGGCCGGGCATGGCAAAATGGAGCCGGAACAGGCAGTCCGGGTAACGCTGCAGGTCGCCTCGGCCATGGAGGCGGTTCATAAGTCCGGGCTGCTGCACCGGGATATTGCACCGGATAACATTTATGTACTGAATCCGGATGAGCCGGACAATCTCCAGGTGAAGCTTCTGGATTTTGGTGCCGCCCGTTATGCGACCACCAAGCACAGCAAGAGCCTTTCCGTGATCATTAAGCCCGGGTATGCACCGGAGGAGCAGTATCGGAGCAGAGGTGATCAGGGTACCTGGACAGATGTCTATGCCCTTGCGGCAACGCTTTATAAGATGATCACCGGAGTGACGCCTGAGGATGCCATGGAGCGCAGTGTCAAGGATGAGGTAAAAAAACCGTCCCGGCTGGGTGTACATTTATCAAAACCGCTGGAAACAGCCATTATGAATGCCCTGAATGTCAAAATACAGGATCGTACCCAGACGATGGAGGAATTTTCCGGGGAGCTGCTGGCGGCAGAGGTAAAGGAGCGCAAGGCAACGCCGAATGCAAAGGAACGGATCACGGTCCCGCGCTGGCTTCTGATCGTGGCCGGTGCGGTCAGCCTTGTACTGATCCTGGTTGCGGTGCTGCTTGCGACGGGCGTCATCCAGACCCGGATATCGGGCGGCAGCAGCAGGCTGGAAAGCAATATGGTCCGTGTGCCTAATGTTGTCAACCACGAGTCCGGTGAAGCCGAGAATCTCCTGAAAAAGGCACAGCTTGGCATGATGGCAGACCATATGGTATATTCCAGTGAGATCCCGGCTGATATGGTCTCCTATCAGGAGATCAAGGAGAACTCTCAGGTTGAAAAGAATACGGATGTTGTGGTCTGGATCAGCATGGGAGAGGAGCAGGGCGTGGTTCCGGCTGTCATCGGCCTGCAGCAGGAGGAAGCGCAGGAGCTTCTGGAGACTGCCGGCTTCACAAATATCAAAATTGAGGAAAGCGATGAAGAGGGAGCGTTTCATTCTGTTTTGAGGATCAGTGAGGAGGAAGGCAGCAATGTTCCGTTGAGCAGGGAGATCATAATGACAGTATGTACCCGGGAGGATAGCGGTTCCGGCGAACAGACACAGGTGCCGGATGTCACGGATATGACGTCGGAGGAAGCAGCCGCTGCACTGGAGGCCGCAGGCCTGAAGGTGAACCTGGCTGAGGAGTTCAGCGATGAACCGGAAGGAACGATCCTGGCTATCGAGCCGGGAGCAGGCAGTATGGTATACCGGGATTCCTATGTGACGCTGCGCGTCAGCCGCGGTGCGGAAAAGATCTACATGGTGAATGTCCGTCTGGAAACCCTGGATGCGGCAAAGGCCGAGCTGGAACGCCTGGGACTGAATGTAGGAAATGTCACAGAGGAATACAGTGACAGCGTGGAAGCAGGAAAGATCATTTCCCAGAGTATCCCGCAGCATGAGGAAGTGAAAAAGGGAGACCGTGTGGATCTTGTAGTCAGCCGGGGTAAGGCACCGGAGCAGAAGGCTTCTGCGGAGACAAAACAGACACAGCCGCAGACACAGCCCCAGACACAGCCCCAGACACAGCCGCAGACGCAGCCACAGACGCAGCCACAGACCCAACCCCAGACGCAGCCGCAGACAGAGCCACAGACAGAAGCGCAGCCGACGGAGGAAAATCTGAATGAAAAGCTCGGCATCTGGTAGGAATTCTGCTGCCGGTCATGCATCGCGTGAACAGCAATTCCGGGGATGATAAGTTAGAAAAACGGCATGCCGCCGTCAGGCGGCATCGCCTTAGAGGAAAAGGAGGATATGACAATGAAAAAGATGACGAAGGTTTTGACGATCGCAGCATTCATGAGCTCTGCATTGCTGATCCAGGCATATGCCGGAGAATGGAAGCAGGATGAAAAGGGATACTGGTATATCATGGATTCCAACGCATATGCAAGATCCCAGGCGTATGAGATCAACGGAGTAACCTACGGTTTTGATGATTCGGCCTATATGGTCACCGGATGGAAGCAGTTTGATTCGAAGTGGTATTATTTTGACCCGGCTACCGGCGGAGCTCTGACGGGCTGGCAGATGCTTGACGGCGTATGGTATTATCTGGAACCGGCCATGCATACAGGCTGGCTGGATCTTGGCGGCAAACGCTATTACATGAATCCTTCCTCCGGAGCCATGCAGACAGATTGGTTTGAGGTGGCAGGCTCCTCCTATCGCTATCGGGCTCATCCGGACGGCTCTCTTTACCGTAATGAAGAGAACGAAGAGGATGGAATCACCTTTGCGTACCAGGAGGATGGAACCATCAAGTACAAGACTGCCAACACAGCGAAAACCGGACAGTCCTGGCAGGATCTTCTGGTAGGCAGTGCGCAGGCCATGAATGTAGCAGATCAGAAGAGTGCACTCGAAGAGAAGCTTGACGAGATCAAGGAAAAACGGGTGGAGCTGTACTACAGCAAGGTATACCCATCCAGATGGAAAAATACATATACAAGAAAATACAATTCCTGGAAGAGCACAACGATCAGCAAGCTCCAGGCCGCCGGTGCATCCGCAGAGGATATCAGCAAATTCATTGCATCGGTACTACGGGGAGATTACAAAGACAGTTATGCTTCGGCAGATGAATATGAATACGAATATGAATACGAATATGAAGAGTGCGATGAATAAAGACTCATGATGCTCAAAAATCGGAAAGGAAAAACAGGAACCATGTGGAGAATTACAGATATACATAAACAGGCCTGGACAAGATGGAGGGAATATCTGCTGTCCGGTGTTCTGATGGGAATCATTGCGGGGCCGCTTGGATCATTGGCGGTTATTCCGTCGGCAATTCTTGGCGGTCTGGCTGGAATGTGCTGCTTTTTGTGGCCGGTAGCACCTTTTGTAGGATTTGTTGTGGCTGGTATTTATACGAATGTCCTTGGACTTGGGGTGATCCGCTTTTACCTTGGAAGTCTGCGCAGTCATCGCCCGCAGAGTGTCGGACAGATTTTCTGGGGCTTTGGCAATGGCCATTATACAGAGCAGGCCAAGACTCTGGTCATGCGCAATGTCTTTGTGTTTCTCTGGAGTCTGCTGTTTTGTATCCCGGGAATCGTGAAAAGCTATGAATACAGCATGATCCCCTATCTGATGACAGACCATCCGGAAAAAACATCAGGAGATTATTTTAACCTGAGTAAGGAAATGATGACAGGAAACAAAGGACAACTGTTTTTTCTGGACCTTTCCTTTGCCGTGTATTCCATTCCGGTGATCCTTCTGGGCATGATCGGTGCTGCAGCTCACAGCTCTGCGGTTTTTATGATTACCGGCGTTCTGCTTTTACTGTTTCTCATATCCTTCGGACCGGTGTGGAATGCAACCCGTGCTCTGGTGTATGACGCAATTTATGAAGACAGGTTCGGCATCCGGGGAACCTATCAGGAAGCGGAAAATGTTGATTCCGGCGTAAAGGCACAGGACGGCAATGGCGTGGCTTTCGATACAGAAGGACACGGAGAGTGGAAAAATCCGCCGGCACTTCCGGTTGATCCGCCCACAACGCCGATGCAGCCGAAGGCAGGAAAGCTTTATGGTGTAGAAGGGGAATTTAAGGGAGCAGACCTGACTCTGCAGGCGGGAGAGACGCTTGTGATCGGCAGGGATTCTTCCGTATGCAATCTGGTGGTGAATTCCGATCAGGTTTCCAGAAAGCATGTGACACTGGAATTCGACGGAAGCATCTTCTTTCTGACCGATCATTCTACCAACGGAACCTACGATCTGGAGCGCGGTCCGTTTAAAAAGGAATGCAGAACTGCCGTGGGATCCGGCACTTATATCCAGCTTGGTACACGCGGAGATATCTTCCGTCTTGAGATCAGATAGGCGATGGGAAAGGAATTTTCCAGAAACTGTTATTTTATCCTGCTTGCCATGACCGGTTATCTGGCAGCGGGCTGGCTGCTTCTGAAATGGAGCCCGGTATCGCTTCCGGGGGAGTGGTTTGTCTGCAGGTTTTATGAAAAGACCGGATTTTACTGTCCGGGCTGCGGCGCGACCAGAGCCCTTCACTTTCTGCTGAAGGGGAATCTGGTCAGGAGCCTTGGCTATCATCCGCTGGTACCGGCTGCTGTCCTGTACATGATCCCGTTTCTGGGATCCCACACGGCAGCTATGATATTTCACAGGCTCCGGCTTTGCCCGGCCTATGATGGGATGCAGGTCAGGCGCTGGCATATTGCACTTTTTCTGCTGGTGCTTCTGCTTCCCTGGGGGATAAAAAACCTGATTTATCTGTTTCTGCATATTCATGTCATGTAGGAGGACTCCCTGGAGCGATGCTGCCAACCCATGCTTTCTTACAGTCAGCGCAGCAAGTGCGCAGACATACTGAACAGTTATCGGATGCTTCGCATTGCAGCAGGAATGAGAAAGGGGATATGAGATGAAAAACCGATTTTTGCTGATGCTGGTGCTGGCGGTGCTGACAATCTGCATGTGCAGCGGATGTGCCGTCATCGGGCAGAAGGAAGAGCTGCCGGAGGATACACTGGAGCGCTTTGAGGAAGCAATGAACGAGATGGATGTAGACGGCATGATGGAATGCATGGATGAAAAGGCTGTGAAGGCTGTGACTGCCGGAATGAACGCAGCCATGGGACTCATGAAAACCGTGACCGGAATCGATCTTGGGATCAGCGGCTCCGATCTGCTGGACATGATGCCGCTCCTTCAGAGCTTTGCGCTGGAATCCGGCACAGAGCTTGATATGCCTCAGGTGGATTTTGAGGTGTTGGAAACAAGGATACGAGACGACAAGGCTACCATATTTTTCCGGGATACCGTATCTGGTGAATCTACCTTTCTTAATATGAAGAAAAAGGATGGGACCTGGTACATTACCATGGATCTGACGCCGATTGCCGAGGATAAGGCAGACCGTATCCTTTATCCGGGAGAAGAGGAGGATAAGGCAGAACAGGAGTCGGACATTCTCTCTGAAATTTCCGTGAAGGATCTGCTGGAACAGCTCCAAGATGGAAATCTGCTTCGGAAGCTTATCACTGCGCTTCTCGGAGAGACCGCTTCGTAAAAATGTACAGCAGGCCGTCAGAAGGCACAGGTGGACCGCAGCCGCTGCTGTATTGTCTGAACTGCGGTGTTGCGGCCCTGCATGACAGTCAGCGCAGAATGCTGCCGTTCATACTGCCTGCATGAAAGTCAGCTCAGAATACCGCCGGCCATACTGCCTGCATGAAAGTCAGCTCAGAATACCGCCGGTCATACTGCCTGCATGAAAGTCAGCTCAGAATAGCGCCGGTCATGCCGCCTGCACGACAGTCAGCTCAGAATAGCGCCGGTCATGCCGCCTGCAGCACAGTCAGCTCAGAATGCCACCGGTCATGCCGCCTGCAGCGCAGCAGGCAAGCACCGGAGCAAGCTGCGAAAACTCCGGAAGCCGGCCGTGGCGGAGCAGGACAGAGGCAGTGCAGAGCGCCAGAAAATACAGAATCCCCATGAACGCTCCCCAGAGAAATCTCCGGGAACCGAGCGCCCTGCCGCAGAGCAGGCCCCCTGTAAAGCAGGATATGGCATAGATGGCATAGACCGCCGGTGCGATCTGTGCCTCTTTTAATTTCAGGCGGTACAGAACAACCGTCAGAACCAGCAGGAGCAGGGCGGACAGCAGAAAAGATGCGACCAGAGAGAGCAAAACAGCTTTTGGACGGGATGGAAGCATAGAAGATCTCCTTTTTGGAAAAGATCTGATTGGTTTATTTTATTCCGGTCTGTCCGGGCATATTCGTGAAGAATAAGGTAGCGTTTATGAGCGCTATCG
>CAVIRL010000009.1:0-38621 GCA_963645005.1 Prevotella sp. P5-108 | reverse complement strand
AGTCACATACGCTTCATTATAGGAGAAAGTATGGAAAAATTCAAGTCAGGCATTGTTCCTTTATGGAAAAATACTATGTAGATTTTTGAGAGAGTATGCTAAAATGTGGTTACGGTTTAAAATAGAAAAAATATACAAAAGAGAAGTACTTGGTGAAAGGACAGGCGGACAGAGCTATGAAGCGGTTGTGGAAAATACTGGGAATTTTGATAGGAACGGCATTTTTGCTGAATGCGGTGACGGAAATCCTGAATCGGAAATCGCTTTTCGGAGCAGTCGGTTTTGCGTTGCATGCGCCGATGGTATTTTTGCTGGATACGCTGTTGCTTCTGACTCCGTTTCTGCTGGTATTTTTTACCAGGCGGAAGGTGTTTCTTGCAGTTGTGCTTCTTGTGATCGGTCTGACGGCTGCGATTGCCAACAGCGTGCTCCTGGTATTCCGGACAACACCCTTTACGGCATCAGACCTGCGTCTGGTGAAATACGCGGCAACGCTTCTCACCACCTATCTGACCTGGTGGCAGATCGTTCTGATGGCAGTGGCTGCCGCAGCAGCGATCGCTTTCTGCGTGGCGCTCTGGAGAAAAGCACCGGTGGATCTGCACAAGGTAAATTTTACCGAGTCCGGCTGTGTGGCGGCTGTATCCATGCTGGTGATCTGGGGAACCCTGAATTTTTCAGTTGCAACCGGCGTGGTGGCCATGCATTTCGGAAACATCGGCCAAGCCTATAAGGATTACGGTTTTGCCTACTGTTTTGCCAATTCCCTTCTGAACACGGGAATTGATAAGCCGGAAAGTTATGATACGGAAACGGTGGATAAGCTGGAAAGCGAGGAGCAGACTCAGGTGGAGGAGCCGAAAACCATCGAGGGACGTTATCCGAATGTTATCATGCTCCAGCTGGAATCCTTCTTTGATCCGAGTCTGTGGCGGAACAATCCGGTACAGGGCGATCCGATCCCGATGTTCCATTTCCTGGAGCGCAATTTCCCGTCGGGCTACTTAAATGTTCCTTCTGTGGGTGCCGGAACCGCCAACACGGAGTTCGAATGCATCAGTGCCATGAACCTGGATTTTTTCGGACCGGGAGAATATCCGTATAAGACGATTTTGCAGAAAACATCCTGCGAGAGCATGGCATTCGACATGAAGAACCTGGGTTACAAGGCCCACGCGGTGCATAATAATGAAGCCACCTTTTATGACCGCCACAAGGTATTTTCCCAGCTTGGCTTTGACACCTTTACGCCCATTGAATATATGTATGACATTGAGCGGAACCCGACCGGCTGGTGCAAGGACAAGGTGCTGGTGGGAGAAATAGAGAAGGCGCTGGATTCCAGTATCGGAAGTGATTTTGTATACACGATTTCTGTGCAGGGACACGGCAAATATCCGTCTTTCGAGTATTACTGTGAGCAGATCCATGAGATGGATGAGTTTGTCGGACAGCTTATTAATATGCTCAATACCCGTATGGAACCGACGGTTCTTGTGCTCTACGGCGATCATCTGCCGGGCTTTGAGTGGACGGCAGATGAGATGACCAATGGAACGCTGTTCCAGACCAAGTATGTGGTGTGGAATAACTTAAATCTTCCGGCGGTGAAGTGGGATGTGGAGGCCTACCAGCTGGCAGCCCATGTTTTGAACCTGCTGGATATCCATGAGGGAACCATGATCCGTTTTCATCAGCGTCATCTGGATGCCCATGACACGGATACTCAGGAGTACCTGGACGCTATGAAGCTTTTGCAGTATGATATTCTGTACGGAGATCATGAGGTTTATGGCGGAGAGTCGCCGTATCAGGCAACCCAGATGGAATTTGGCGTCACGCCGATTATTCAGAGAACCACGGTGCACAATACAGATCAGGTGATCGTATTCGGAGGTCCGTTTAACAGCTGGTCAAAGATCTGCATCGATGGGAAGGCTGTGGATACCCAGTATTATTCCAGAACCAGGCTGATCGCAAAAGGTGTCACGCCTAAGGCGGGGGAGGAGATTACCGTCCGGCAGGTGGGAAGAGACAAGATCCATCTGGGAACAGCGAGAAAGAAACAATAAGCAATGCGGATGCCATCGGCAGGAAGAGAAAGAACCCAGACAGCTGTCCGGAAGCGGGCAGAGAACGAATCCGGACGGGTTGTCGGGTGTAGCAGGGCAAGAATCCGGATGGCTGCCGGGTGTAGCAGCGAACGAACCCGAACGGGCTGCCGAGTGCAGCAGACAGAGAACGAATCCGGACAGCAGACGATGCTGAAACAGCAGCAAAAAACAGGAGGCAGGGACAATGGACAGGAGACAGGAACAATGAAGATTCAGGAAGAATGGGAACTGCATAAGCCGAAAAAGAAGACCTGGGGACGCCTTCTGCGGGTTATATTTGGCCGTACCACATTCGTGATCACGGCACTTCTGATCCAGTTTGTGATCCTCTGCCTGAGCTTTCAGTGGCTGCGGGAGCATGTATTTTACCTGTACGCCGAATTTGTCGGCCTGAGTGCAGTGGTTGTTATCTACATCATCAATAAAAACCAGAATCCGTCCTATCAGCTTGCCTGGATCATTCCGGTGCTGGTATTCCCGGTGTTTGGTGCGCTGTTTTATCTGTTTGTGGAGACACAGCCTGGTACCCGGGTGATTGACCGGAGACTGAAGGATATTATAGAAGAGACAAAACCACTGTTAAAGCAGCAGCCGGAGGTCATGGAGCGCCTGTATCGGGAAAGCCGTGGAACGGCAAGACTGGCCTACTATATGAATGAGTACGGTGGATATCCGATCTGGGAGAACACCGGCGCCCGGTATTTTCCGCTGGGAGATGATATGTATCCGGTACTGCTGGAGGAACTGAAAAAAGCAGAACGCTACATTTTCATGGAATATTTTATCGTGGAAAAAGGCGAGATGTGGAACAGCATTTTAGAAATTCTGAAGGAGAAGGCCGCTTCCGGTGTGGAAGTGCGGTTTATGTACGATGGCATGTGCAGCCTGACGCTGATGCCCTATGGATATCCGAAAAAACTGGAAAAATACGGGATCCGCTGCAAGATGTTTTCGCCGGTGCGCCCGGTGCTTTCCTCCTACCAGAATAACCGCGACCACCGAAAGATCACGGTCATTGATGGTCACACGGCCTTTACCGGCGGTGTGAACCTGGCGGATGAGTATATCAACCGGAAGGTGCGCTTCGGTCACTGGAAGGATACCGCCATTATGTTAAAGGGCGATGCGGCCACCGGTTTTCTGATGATGTTTCTGCAGATGTGGAATATCACGGAGCATGAGCCGGATGATTATGCCCGTTATCTTTGCAGGCCGGATTATCAGTATCCGGAAGAACTGGACCGTTCCGGCTTTGTGATGCCCTACGGAGACAGTCCGTTAGACAATGAGACGGTGGGGCAGCACGTTTACATGGACATCTTAAATGAGTCCCGCTACTACGTGCACATGATGACGCCGTACCTTATCCTGGACAGCGACATGATTACTTCCCTGACCTTTGCGGCAAAGCGGGGCATTGAAACCATTATCATCATGCCGCATATTCCGGACAAGATTTATGCCTACCTGCTGGCGCGTTCCTATTATGCGGAACTTCTGCTAGCCGGCGTGAAGATCTATGAATACACGCCGGGCTTTGTCCATGCAAAGGTATTCACCAGTGATAACACGAAGGCTGTGGTGGGTTCCATCAATATGGACTACCGGAGCCTGCATCTGCATTTTGAGTGCGCGGTATACCTGTTCTGCAATCCGGCGGTTCAGCAGGCCGAGGCAGACTTCCAGGAAACCCTGAGGCACTGCCAGGAGATTACGCTGGAAGACTGTCGGAAATACCCGGTGTTAAAGAAAGCGGCAGGAAAAGTGCTGCGGCTGTTTGCACCTCTGATGTAATATTTTTTAATAATGACGTACCTCTGTGGCTGCCCGGATCTTCTCAATGACAGGTTTGGCTGCCTCAGAGGTGAAATACCGGAAGGTGCATGCGGGCACCTTCTTTTTTAATGCCTCAAGGTTCCCGTCTTTGATCAGGCTTCGGACGTCGGAGGCGCTGATGGCACCGTCTTCATCGGCTTTTCGCGGGATAATGCTGCAGCTAAGGCCGGCAGAAGCCAGCTCCTCAGCCATAACCTGGTTATAGATGCCGGTTACCTGGCTGAAGGGTTCTTCTCCAACGAAGCGGTCGGTCACAGACAGAGCCTGGGCAATGCGCAGGAATACCTGGATATCCAGCTTGGCGTGGGAGCGGATGACGGTGTCGGAATCCTTTAAGAAGTAGGACGGGAAGGTGGCGTTGGAAATCATGTAGGGGCCGGTTTCATGGCAGATCACGTTTGGGAGATCTGCAGAGCCCTCTGCCACCAGCTGTTTGCGGACGGAGAAGGGAACCAGGGACGCATCCTCGGAAACCACGAATACATGAAGCAGGTCTACGGCTGCAGCCGCCTGCTCTAAGAGATAACGGTGGCCCAGAGTGAAGGGATTTGCATTCATAATCACAGCGCCGATTTTTGCAGCCGAGGCTGATCCCTGGCCTGCCGAAGTGTCATCTGCGGGATTGGCAAGGATCTGCGCAAGGTTTTCATTGTTTGCCAGAAGTGCCTGACCCTTTTCATCTTTGAAGAAAGCTGCCGTTTCCCGCTGCAGCTGTTTCAGGTAATCGGCAAAGCCGGTTTTGCGGTTTTCCATGAAAACGACCTTTCCCTCAACCCGGGCAATCTCGTAGAAGCCCAGATCGCCAAAGAAACGCGCAGTATTGCATTTTGTATACAGGAACAGACTGGTGTTGCCGCGGCTGTACTGGAACTCGATCAGATGGGAGATGACCTGGTTCATCAGGCCCTCGCCCTGATGCTCGGAAGACACGGCCATGCAGCGCAGGGTGTTGGCAAAACAGGAGCCGGTGGCTACAAGGTCATAATTTTCATCGAAGAGTCCGATGCTGTAATCGAGGTTTTTGTCTCGCTCAATTCCCTCTTTTTCTAATAAAGCGTCCATCTGGCGCACAGCGCGCTTGTCGGTGGGCGAGATTCTGCTTACGGTATAGTCTGACATAGTTTCATTCCTCCGGATTTCATACTGGTTACTGTTCACGCGTTGCGCAACTCATACTGTTCTTAGTATAGCGCATTCCCGGGGAAAATGCGAATATGTCCTGAGTTATACAAGACATTTGAAAATGGCTATGGATGGTTTTGAAGTTTTCCGGAGAGAATAAACGGAAAATGAAATCCGAAGTGAAGGAGACAGAGTCATGAGCAGACAGGAAAAGAGAAAACAGAGTTGCGACATAGAAAAAAACGTGGGAATAGAGGTCCGGAACAGCACAGATTCCAATGAGGAGGGAAACGGACAGAAGGAAGAGGATAACAGCAGCAGGAGCTATGCCCAGGCTACTCTGGACGGCAGCAGTGGGAAACACAAAATTTATCTCCTCTCTATTATTGGAGAAGTGGAGGGGCACGAAAATCTTTCCGGCAGCACGAAAACCACCAAGTATGACCAGATCCTCCCCAAACTGGCAGAGCTGGAGGACGATGACAGCGTGGAGGGCCTTCTGGTGCTCTTAAATACCTCCGGCGGCGATGTGGATGCGGGTCTGGCCATTGCGGAGATGATCGCCTCCCTTTCCATGCCGACCGTATCTCTGGTGCTGGGCGGCAGCCATTCCATTGGAGTGCCGCTGGCGGTATCGACAGATCATTCCTTTATTGTGCCGACAGGAACCATGATGGTGCATCCGGTGCGGATGAGCGGCACAGTGATCGGGGCTTCCCAGACCTACGAGTATTTTGAGATGATCCAGGACCGGATTCTGACTTTTATCAGCGATCACGCGCAGATTGCTTATGATCAGGTGAAAAAACTCATGTTGAATACGGAAATGCTGACAAAGGATCTAGGAACTGTGCTGGTGGGAAAAGAGGCCGTAAAGGCCGGACTGATTGACGAGGTCGGGGGGATTCGGGAGACACTGCGGTATTTATATCAGAAGATTGAAACCGGCAGGTAAGCTGTTGTGTGTATCGTATTGTGAAATATGCGCCCGGCTCCCGTGTCTTGCATTTCCTGATAATTTTTTGTATACTAACTACATTGGGAAAGAGGAGGCCGAGATTTGTGGCAGCGAAGAAACAGCAAAAACGAATAAATTCAGATAAAACAGAACAGGCAGCGGGCAGCAGAAGGACTGCACGTTCCGGGGCACAGAGCGCGGCAGGCGGCCGCAGACCTGGCAGGCCGGGGAAAGCTCAGGAGCCGGAACCGGTGCAGGAGCAGGAGGGGCTGGTCCGGGCAGAGGTCATCGTACTGGGCTCTTTCGCGCTGGCTGTGCTTCTGTTTTTGAGCAATTTTCATCTGTGCGGGTTTGCCGGTGATTTCTTAAGAGGAATCCAACTGGGACTGTTTGGAATTCCGGGTTATATCGCGCCGCTGGTTCTTTTTGTCGGCACCTGTTTTTATCAGGCAAACCGCGGAAACCGGATCGTGCTGCAGAAGACCATTGCAATGATTGCGGCATTTTTCCTGCTGTGCGGATTTGCGCAGATGATCTTTGGCCGGCAGCCGGAAGAAGGAAAAGGCATTCTGGAGTATTATCGTTTGTCTTCTGCAACGGGAATGGGCGGCGGACTGTTCGGCGGTCTGCTGTTCGGTGGAATCCGTTCCTTCCTTGGCAGCATCGGTGCCTTTCTGATCATGGCAGTAGGGCTGATCCTTTGTATGGTATGCATTACCCAGCGGTCTTTTGTGAAAGCAGTGAAACGCCACAGTGATGTAGCCTATCAGCATGCCAGAGAGGACATGGAGCGCCGCAGGGAGATTCACGCGGAGCGTCAGGAAGAACGCAGAAGGCTGCGGGAAGAACAGCGGGTGCGCGGCGTGAATTTAAGCTCTACGAAGCTGCCGTCGGATGAGGAGGAATATCTGGATGATATGCCGGAAGCAGATTACGAAGATGACTATGAGGAAAACTGCGGGGAAGCCTATGAGGCTGACAGTCAGGAAGCGTATGATGCCTACGAGGATGCTCCTGCCGTAAAGGCACCGCGGGGACGGCGCATGTCTCCGGCGGAAGCCATGGAGCCGGAGTTTGAGGATACCCAGACGGACCCGGAATATGCACAAGCCAGTGGCGGCGGCATGGAGAAGACACCGAAGCCGGATAAGGCAGATGTCTTTACCGGTAGCATCTCCATGCCGCCGGATTACCGGGAAACAGCGCCGGAGCAGGGGAAAATAGTCTATTCCAGCAATCTGCCGGGACATGAAACAGATCCTTTCGATCCGGATGCTGGTTATGACCTGGAGGCTGCTGCGAGAAAGCTGACTGAATCTGGTTTCGGTCAGTTTGAGCAGGCCGGGGAGGTCTTTACCGGCGGTGCCAGAAGACTGGATGGGAAGCCGGAGCTTCCAGATATGCCAGGGGCAGAAGACGAGCAGATGCAGGATGTGGCTCCCTGGGATGAAACGGAAGCCGGACAGGAAAAAACGGGACGGCACGAGGTTTCGGACGCTGTCTCTGAACCGGAGCCGCAGAATACATACAGCCATGCGCAGAACACAGCGTTTGCTGAGCAGAATCCGTATACGCAGGGGGAGACTGCGGCAACATCAAATCCGTATGCGCAGAATCCATCCGCAGCGGCATCAAATCCGTATGCGCAGGCTCCATCTGCAGCCGGACAGAATCCATACACGCAGCCGGAGGAGCAGGCATGGCAGGAGGCTGCCCCGGAGGAGTATCTCCCGGAGCCGGATGTGGCATACACCGTGAAGACGGAGCAGAACACCGACTTTGCTATCCCGGAAGGCAGCAAGCATGTTGTGACAGCCGGCGGAAAGGTCATCGACACTGACACCGAGGCTCTTCAGAAAAAGCTGGAGTCCGCAAAGAAGGAGGCTGCTGCGAAGAAAGCAGAAGAAAACGCAGACAGTGAAGCGTCTGTGGAGCAGCAGATCCAGGAAAAGGAAGAGGAACCGAAGAAGGAATATGTTTATCCGCCACTTAGTCTTTTGAAGCGCGGCACACGCAATGCAGGCGGCTATTCCGAGCAGGAATATCGGGAGACCGCGGTGAAACTGCAGCAGACCCTGCGCAACTTTGGCGTTGGTGTTACTGTGACCAACATCAGCTGCGGACCTTCTGTTACCCGCTATGAGCTTCACCCGGAGCAGGGCGTGAAGGTCAGCAAGATCGTGGGTCTGGCGGATGATATCAAGTTAAGCCTGGCTGCGCAGGACATCCGCATTGAGGCGCCGATCCCAGGCAAATCTGCCGTGGGTATTGAGGTGCCGAACAAGGAAAAGACCTCCGTGTTCCTGCGGGATCTGCTGGAGTCCGAGGCGTTTCAGAAGCATCCTTCGAAACTGGCCTTTGCGGTTGGTAAGGACATTGGCGGCCAGGTTGTGGTGACGGATATCGCAAAGATGCCGCACCTTCTGATCGCGGGTGCTACCGGATCCGGTAAGTCGGTCTGCATCAATACCATCATCATGAGCATCATCTACAAGGCAGATCCGGAGGATGTCAAGCTCATCATGGTGGACCCGAAGGTTGTAGAGTTAAGTGTATACAATGGCATCCCCCATCTGCTGATCCCGGTTGTAACGGATCCGAAGAAGGCATCCGGCGCGTTAAACTGGGCAGTGGCGGAGATGACAGACCGTTACAAGAAGTTTGCAAAATACGGAGTGCGTGACTTAAAGGGCTACAACGCGAAGCTTGAAACTATTCAGGATATCGAAGACGGGAATAAACCGAAGAAGATGCCGCAGATTGTCATTATCGTAGATGAGCTGGCAGATCTGATGATGGTGGCCCCGGGCGAGGTGGAGGATGCCATCTGCCGTCTGGCCCAGCTGGCCCGTGCGGCAGGCATTCATCTGGTCATCGCGACCCAGCGGCCCTCCGTCAATGTCATCACCGGCCTGATCAAGGCCAATGTGCCGTCACGAATCGCCTTCTCCGTTTCTTCCGGCGTGGATTCCCGTACCATCATCGATATGAACGGTGCGGAGAAGCTGCTCGGAAAGGGCGATATGCTCTTTTATCCGGCGGGCTTTCCAAAGCCCCAGCGTGTGCAGGGAGCCTTTGTCTCTGACTCGGAGGTTCAGCAGGTGGTGGACTTCCTTACGGAGCAGGGACTTACCGCCCGGTATAGCCCGGAAGTGGAAAACAGTATGAATTCGGCTCCATCTGCCTCAGGCTCCGGCCCGTCTAACAGCCGGGACGAGTATTTTGAGCAGGCAGGCCGTTTCATTATAGAAAAAGAAAAAGCATCCATTGGAATGCTGCAGCGCATGTTCAAGATCGGATTCAACCGCGCCGCAAGGATCATGGACCAGCTGGCGGAGGCCGGTGTGGTCGGCGAGGAAGAGGGAACAAAGCCCCGCAAGGTCCTTATGACTATGGAAGAATTTGATCAGATCATTTAACATTCGTACAGTTACACCCACACTACTCACGAAAAGGGAGGATTCTGGCTATGAAAACAGATATCGAAATTGCGCAGGAGGCGGTAAAGCTTCCAATCAAAGAAGTTGCAGAGAGCTATGGAATTGTTGAGGATGATCTGGAATTGTACGGGAAGTACAAGGCAAAGATCACCGATGAACTCTGGCAGCAGGTAAAAGACCGTCCAGATGGGAAACTGGTTTTAGTGACTGCCATCAATCCGACTCCGGCCGGTGAGGGAAAGACGACCACCAGCATTGGTCTGGCGGATGCTCTTACCAGACTTGGCAAAAAGACCATGATCGCATTGCGTGAGCCATCCCTGGGACCGTGCTTCGGCATTAAAGGCGGTGCTGCAGGCGGCGGCTTTGCCCAGGTTGTCCCGATGGAAGATTTAAACCTTCATTTCACCGGTGATTTCCATGCGATCACATCTGCGAATAACCTTCTGGCAGCACTCCTGGATAATCACATTCAGCAGGGCAACGCCCTTCAGATTGATACCAGACAGATCCTCTGGAAACGCTGCCTGGATATGAATGACCGGGTGCTGCGTAATGTTGTGGTCGGCCTTGGCGCAAAGGCAGACGGTGTGGTCCGGGAGGATCACTTTGTCATCACCGTAGCTTCCGAGATCATGGCAATTCTGTGCCTGGCTAACGATATGAACGATTTAAAAGAGCGTCTGGGTAAGATCATTGTCGCATATAATTATGCCGGAGAGCCGGTTACTGCAGCACAGCTAAACGCAGTGGGAGCCATGGCAGCTCTGTTAAAGGATGCCATCAAGCCAAACCTGATCCAGACCCTGGAGCACACCGGAGCACTGGTACATGGCGGACCGTTCGCGAATATCGCTCATGGCTGCAACAGCGTGCGCGCCACCAAGACAGCCTTAAAGCTGGCCGATATCGTGGTAACCGAGGCTGGTTTCGGTGCAGACCTCGGCGCTGAGAAATTCCTGGATATCAAGTGCCGCAAGGCAGATTTAAAGCCGGATGCTGTGGTTCTGGTTGCGACTGTGCGGGCGTTAAAATACAACGGCGGCGTGCCGAAGACCGAGCTTTCCACCGAGAACCTGGATGCGCTGAAGAAGGGCATTGTCAACCTGGAGAAGCACATCGAGAACCTGCAGAAATTCGGTGTTCCGGTTGTGGTAACCTTAAACTCCTTTGTGACCGATACCGAGGCAGAGTATGCCTTCATCCGCGATTTCTGCGAGGAGCGCGGCTGTGAGTTTGCCCTTTCCGAGGTATGGGCAAAAGGCGGCGAGGGCGGCGAGGCTCTGGCCCGGAAGGTGCTGGATACCCTGGAGCATAAGGAGAGCCATTACCATGCTCTGTACCCGGATGAGATGAGCCTGAAAGACAAGGTAAAGACCATTGCAACAGAGATCTACGGTGCAGACGGTGTTTCTTACGCACCGGCTGCCTCCAAGGCACTGGCCCGCATCGAGGAGATGGGCTTTGGCAAGCTTCCGGTCTGCATGGCAAAGACCCAGTATTCCCTGTCTGATGACCAGACCAGGCTGGGCCGTCCGACCGGATTTACCATCAACGTGCGCGATGCCTATGTATCCGCAGGTGCAGGCTTCGTGGTAGTGCTGACCGGAGCCATTATGACTATGCCGGGACTTCCGAAGAAACCGGCGGCAGACGGCATTGATGTGGATGAGAACGGTGTAATTACCGGATTATTCTAAATAAAAAGGATCCGGCTGGCGGTTTGTACTGCAAAATGCCATGACGGATCCGGTGACTGAGAAAGGATAGGCAAGAGTATGACGATAAAAGACTGGTTAGAGGGACTTTCTTACAAGCTGGTCCGGGGAAGCCTGGACATGGAGGTAAATGAGGTCGTATACGATTCCAGAAAGGCTGCTCCGGGTGCAGTGTTTGTCTGCATGAAGGGAACCAAGACTGATTCCCATGATTTCATCCCCCAGGTGACGGAGGCAGGTGTAAAGGTGCTTGTAACCGAGCATCCGGTGGAGGCACCGGAGGGCGTTACCGTGGTGGAGACCGAAAACGGAAGAGAGGCGCTGGCTCTGTTATCGGCAGCCCGCTTTGGCTATCCTTCCCGGAAGCTGACCATGATCGGGGTAACCGGTACGAAGGGAAAGACTACCACCACCCATATGATCAAGACCATTCTGGAGACGGCAGGCAAAAAGACCGGTATGATCGGTACCAATGGCGTTTACATTGGAGATGAACATTTCCCGACAGTGAATACCACACCGGAATCCTATGATCTGCACCGCTATTTCGCAAAGATGGTGGAGGATGGCTGTGTCTGCTGCGTGATGGAGGTTTCCTCCCAGGCTATGAAGATGCACCGGGTGGCAGGCATTCATTTCAACTATGGCCTGTTCACCAACATTTCCCCGGATCATATCGGAAAAGATGAACATGCGGATTTCGCGGAGTATTTATATTATAAGAAACAACTGTTCCATCAGTGCGGCCGCGCTCTGATCAATGTGGATGACGAGCATATCGACGAGATTGTAAAAGACATTCCGTGTCCGTGGACCGGCTTTGGCCTGAAAGAAGGCGCTGCGTTCCAGGCAGAGAATATCCATTACGTTTCTGAGCCGGATTTTGTGGGTGTGGAGTTTGATATCAGGGGCGAGCACCAGATTCCGGTCCGGGTCAGCATTCCCGGCAGGTTTAATGTATACAATGCGCTGGCAGCCGCAGCTGTTACCCTGTGGGTGGGCGTACCTGCAGTAAAACTGCAGCATGCCCTGGAGCATTTGAAGATCAACGGCCGCATGGAAATTGTATACACCTCTGAGAAGTGCTGTGTCATTGTGGATTACGCCCACAATGCAGTCAGCATGGAGAGCCTCCTGGCAACATTGAGAGAGTATCATCCGAAGCGCCTTGTTGTTGTATTTGGCTGTGGCGGAAACCGTTCTAAAGACCGCCGCTATTCCATGGGTGAGATTGGTGGACGTATGGCAGATCTGTCCATTATCACGGCGGACAATTCCCGCTTTGAGAAGGTGGAGGATATCATTGCGGATATCCGCGGCAGCATTGAGAAGACCGGCGGAAGGTTCCTTGAGATTCCGGACCGGAAGGAAGCAATTGCCTACAGTATCACCCATGCGGAGCAGGGAGATATGATCGCCATCATCGGCAAGGGCCATGAGGACTATCAGGAGATCAACGGTGTGCGCTATCCGTTCCTGGACCGCGCCGTGGTGGAAGAGGTCGTGAAGAACCTGTAAAAAGGTGAAATGTGCATGCAGGTTTTGGACTGCAAAAGAACAGCCACAGAATCTGCATGCATCTGAAACAAAAAGAAACAGAAAAGAGATCCGGAAATGGAAAAGATAACGGTTAAAGATATTGTGGCTGCCACGGGCGGCCGGCTTCTGTGCGGCAATGAGGCCCGGAAGATCGAGCATTTGAGTATTGATTCGAGAAGCATGAAGGGAAACGATCTGTTTGTGCCGCTGATCGGTGAAAAAGTGGATGCCCACCGCTTCATAGAACAGGCTTTCGGCGCAGGCGCAGTGGCGGTCCTGACTTCCGAGCATGAGACCGCAGAGGATGCGGAGCACGCCTGGATCAAGGTGGCAGACACCAGGAGAGCACTGCAGGACATCGGACGCTATTACCGCAGCCGGTTAAGTCTGCCGCTGGTGGGAATTACCGGAAGTGTGGGAAAGACCACAACCCGTGAGATGGTGGCGGCAGCTCTTTCAGCAAAGTACCAGGTGTACAAGACACCGGGCAACTCCAACAGCCAGGTGGGCGTGCCGATCACCCTGTCTGAGATCACCTCGGCCGATGAGATCGGCGTGCTGGAGCTTGGTATGAGCATGCCGGGCGAGCTGACTGTCATCGCGAAGCTTGCCCAGGTGGATATGGCAGTCATCACCAACGTGGGAATTACCCATATTGAGCAGCTGGGAAGCCAGGAGAACATCTACCATGAGAAGCTGACCATCCAGGACGGCTTAAAAGACGGCGGAATTCTTTTCTTAAACGGGGATGACCCGCTCCTGAAGGAGACGAAGGCCAAGGCCGGATGCAGGACCGTATATTACGGAACCGGTGAGAATTCCGAGTACCGGGCAGAGGACATCCGCAGCGAGGATGGCTATCCGGTATTTACGGCAAACTGCCGCGGGGAAAAATATATGGTGCGTTTAAGCATCATGGGACGCCACAATGTCCTCAACGCCATGGTAGCTTTAGCTGTGGCTGACCTGAGCGGAGTCCCCCTTTCCGGCGCAGTAAAGAGCCTGGCGGCTTTCACCGGATTTAAGAACCGGCAGCAGATCGCAGAGAAGAACGGTGTTACCTTTATTGATGATACCTACAATGCAAGCCCGGTTTCCATGAAGGCCGGCCTGGAGGTTCTGGAGGCGAAGGCAAAAGGCCGCCGTATTGCGGTTTTGGCCGATATGAAGGAGCTGGGACCGGATTCTCCGAGGTTCCATTATGAAGTGGGAAGCTGGATGAAATCCCATCCGGTGGACATCCTGTTTACATACGGAGAGCTGGCTGAGCAGATTGCCCGGGGCGCAAAGCGTGCCGGCATGAAATCCGAGTACATCCATTTTGATGAAAATCAACCGGATGCGCTGACGGAAGCCATCAAGGCAAAGCTGCAGCCGGGAGACTGTGTGCTCTTAAAGGGTTCCAACAGCATGAAACTGGGCGCAGTGGTTGCGAAGCTGCTGGCCTGAAAAAAATATGACGGCTGCTTTGCATCGTGTGTGTACAGCAGCGAAGAGGACAGGCATCGGAGCATGGTGTCGAAATAGAAAAGCAACAGACAGGAGCAGATATGGCAGATCAGTATGCCAGCATCATTATAGATATTTCCCATGAAGACGTAGACCGGGTATTCCAGTACCGGATCCCGCCGGCACTTTTGCCGGAGATCCGGGTGGGGGTGCAGGTCTGCGTCCCTTTTGGTTCAGGAAACAGAACACGAACCGGCTATGTGGTGGAACTCACCGACCGGCCGGATTATGATAGAGAGAAAATAAAAGAGATCATCGGCGTTGCCGAAAAGAGCATTACCGCGGATAGCCGCCTTATTGAACTGGCCTGGTGGATGAAGGAGCAGTACGGCTCCACCATGAATCAGGCGTTAAAGACGGTGCTGCCGGTGAAGAAAAAGGTGAAGGCCCGGAACAAAAAAATTGTGGAGACCGTGGCGGGGCAGGAATCTGATACCCCGCAATGCGGTCAGAACGTCCTGCTGAATTCGGAACAGCAGTCTGTTGCGGATGCTTTTATCGCATCCTACAACTCTGGTGACCGCAGGCCGTGCCTCATTCACGGTGTTACAGGCAGCGGCAAGACTGAAGTCTACATGGCACTGATCGACCATGTGCTGCGGCAGGGAAAGCAGGTTATCGTGCTGATCCCGGAGATTGCCCTGACCTACCAGACCGTGAGCCGTTTTTACAGCCGCTTCGGAGGCCGCATCTGCGTCATGCATTCCCGGCTTTCCGCCGGAGAAAAATGCGACCAGTTTGAGCGGGCCAGAAAGGGCGAGACGGACATTATGATCGGCGCAAGGTCGGCACTTTTTACGCCGTTTCCCAATCTGGGACTCATCATCATGGACGAGGAGCATGAGGGCGCCTACAAGAGTGAGACTACGCCCCGCTATCACGCAAGAGAAGTGTCTGAAAAGTTAGCCCGGCTAAGCGGCGCAGCCCTGGTACTGGGCTCTGCCACACCGTCGGTGGAGGCGTATGCGAAGGCAGAGGCCGGAATTTACCGGCTGTTTACGCTGACAAAGCGGGCAAAGACCGGCAGCCAGATGGCGGCTGTGGAGGTAGTGGATCTGCGAAAAGAGATGGAAGCAGGAAACAAATCCATTTTCAGTGAACGGCTGCAGGACCTGATCCGGGACCGGCTGCAGAAAAAGGAACAGATCATGCTGTTCATCAACCGGCGAGGCTATTCGAACTTTGTCTCCTGCAGAAGCTGCGGCGAGGCAGTGAAATGTCCCCACTGCGATGTCTCCCTGACGCTGCACAACCGCCAGCGGCTGGTGTGCCATTACTGCGGCTACCAGATCCCCATGCCGAAGCTGTGCCCGAACTGCGGGTCACCGTATCTGGCGGGTTTTGGTATCGGCACTCAGAAAATTGAGGAGATGGCAGCCCGGATGTTTCCGGAGGCGAAGCTTCTGCGGATGGATCTGGACACCACTTCAAAGAAGGGCGGTCATGAGAAAATTTTGTCGGCCTTCGCCAGAGGCAAGGCGGATATTCTGATCGGCACTCAGATGATCGTAAAAGGACATGATTTTCCGGGAGTGACCCTGGTTGGTGTGCTGGCGGCAGATGTGTCTTTGTACGCACCGGATTTTGCGGCTGCAGAGCGGACCTTTGAGCTTCTGGTGCAGGCAGCCGGCCGGGCCGGGCGGGGGAGAAAAGCGGGAACTGCGCTGATCCAGACCTACATGCCGGAGCATTACAGTATTCAGACAGCAGCAGCCCAGGACTACGGGGTCTTTTACCGCCAGGAGATGGGCTACCGGAAGCTGATGCATTATCCTCCGTCGTGCCACATGCTTTGCATGCAGGTGGCGGGAGAAAACGAGGAACTGATGAGCCGGATCATGGATGCCATCGCGGGATCCGTGAAGAAGCATTTCGGGGAAACAGCCGAGATCATCGGCCCGGTTCCGGCACCGGTATACAAAGTTCATGATATCTACAGAAAAATTTTATATATGAAACACGAAAACTATGATATACTAATAAAAATCCAGAAGTATGTCAAAATGCGCTGGGACGAGACAGAAAGCTGCAAAAATCTGACGCTCCAGTGTGATTTTACGTAAAACAAAGAGTACAGGCTGTTTCCTGTAAAAAGGAAGCACAGGAAAGGCATGGCCCGTCCATGCGATACAGAAAGGACGAAAAACAATGGCAATCAGACAGGTAAGAACCATCGGAGACGATATTTTAAGAAAGGAATGCAAACCGGTTAAGGAGATCACCCCGCGCATTGCGGAGCTGATCGAGGACATGTTTGAGACCATGTACGAGGCAAACGGCGTAGGCCTGGCTGCACCGCAGGTGGGCGTGTTAAAGCAGATCGTGGTCATGGATGTGGACGACGGCAACCAGTATGTGCTCATCAACCCGGAGATCATTGAGCAGAGCGGAAGCCAGACCGGTCAGGAGGGCTGCCTAAGCGTACCGGGCAAGGCCGGCATGGTAACCCGTCCGGATCACGTCATCGTCCGTGCTTACGATGAAAACATGGAGCAGTTTGAGCTGGAGGGCGAAGAGCTCCTGGCCCGCTGCATCTGCCATGAATGCGCACATCTTCACGGTCAGCTCTATGTAGACCTGGTAGAGGGCGAGCTGATGGATACGACTGCAGAACCGGAGGAAGAATAATTTATGAGAATCATATTTATGGGAACACCGGATTTTTCGGTACCGACATTAGAAGCGCTGGTGACTTCGGAGCATGAAGTGATCGCGGTAGTCACCCAGCCGGATAAGCCGAAGGGTCGCGGCAAGGAGATCCACATGTCTCCGGTCAAGGAGTGTGCCCTGCGGCACAACATCCCGGTCTATCAGTCGGTCCGGGCGAGAGATGAAGCCTTTGTGGAGGAGATGCGTGCATTGAATCCGGACGCCATGGTTGTGATCGCCTTTGGGCAGATTCTGCCGAAAAGCCTGTTAGATCTGCCAAAGTACGGCTGTGTCAACATTCACGCGTCCCTGCTTCCGAAATACCGCGGAGCAGCCCCGATCCAGTGGGCCGTTATCAACGGTGACGAGGAGACCGGCATCACCACCATGATGATGGATGTGGAGATGGATACCGGCGATATGCTGGAAAAGACCGTCGTAAAATTAAACCCGGGAGAAACCGGCGGAAGCCTCTTTGACCGGCTGAGCCTTCTGGGCGGTGTCCTGATCCTTTCGACCTTAAGCAAGCTGGAAAAGGGCGAGATCACTCCGCAGCCTCAGAATCACGCAAAGGCAACCTATGTAAAAAAGATTTCCAAATCCATGGGTGATATTGACTGGACCATGGACGCGGTTTCCATTGAGCGTCTGGTGCGCGGCTTAAATCCATGGCCCAGCGCATTTACCAGATGGAATGGCAGAATGTTAAAAATCTGGGAGGCAAAGGTACTTCCGGATCCGGCAGAGAAAGCTCCCTGCGGCAGTGTAATCAGCACGGATGCTGAGGGCTTGAAGATCCAGACCGGAAATGGCGTGCTATGTGTTACCAGCCTTCAACTGGAAGGAAAGAAACGGATGGATATTGCGGCATTCCTTCGGGGATATCAGATAGAGTCCGGCTGCATCATGGAAAGGAGTGAGTAGTCATGTACGGTGGCTATGGTTATTACGGATTTGGTTACAGCCTGTTTGATCCGACAATGATCCTTGTTTATATCGGTGCTCTGTTATCTTTGTGGGCATCTTCCAAAGTAAACAGTACTTTTCAGCGCTATTCCCGCGTGCGCAGCATGACCGGGATGACCGGCGCAGAGGCGGCAAAACGCCTGCTGCAGTCCCAGGGCATCTACGATGTGACGGTTCAGCCGGTGCGCGGACAGCTCACGGATCACTATGATCCGCGAACGAAAACGGTCAATTTATCCGAATCGGTTTATGGCAGCACATCCGTTGCGGCCGTCGGCGTGGCAGCCCATGAGTGCGGCCATGCCATTCAGGACAATGCAGGCTACGCGCCGCTTCGTCTGCGTGCTGCCTTTGTGCCCATTGCAAACCTTGGCAGCAAGATTTCCATTCCCCTCATCATCCTGGGCTTTCTGATCGGCCTGACTCCGTTTGTTGAGGTCGGTATCTGGATGTTTGTGCTGGCAGTCGCATTCCAGATCATTACTCTGCCGGTAGAGTTCAATGCCTCCTCCCGCGCCGTACATCTGGTGGACAGTCTTGGCATTCTCCGGGGCGATGAGGTGGACGGCACCCGGAAGGTGCTTGGGGCAGCAGCCCTGACTTATGTGGCCGCAGCGGCCGCTTCCATTTTACAGCTTGCGCGGCTGATCATCCTGTTTGGAGGACGCAGACGAAATGACTAAGCAGAACGGCCCGACGAAAGAGCGGGAACTGACCCTGGATATCCTGATGGAGATCCTGGAAAATGGCGGCTACAGCCATGTGGTACTAAAGAAAGCACTGGATAAGCACCAGTATCTGGAAAAGCAGAACCGTGCCTTTATCACCAGAGTTGTGGAAGGGACCATCGAATATCTGCTCACCATCGACGCGGTGATCGACCGGTGCTCCAGGACAAAAGTAAAGAAAATGAAACCGGTGATCCGCACCATCCTGCGGATGTCTGTATACCAGATCTTAAAAATGGACCGGATTCCGGACAGTGCGGTATGTGATGAGGCTGTGAAGCTTGCGGTAAAACGGAAGTTCCACGGCCTGAAAGGCTTTGTAAACGGCGTTCTGCGCACCATTTCCAGAGAAAAAGAGACGTTTGTGTTTACCGACTGGTCCCGGAAATATTCCATGCCGGACTGGATCATCGAGCTGTGGAAACAGCAGTATCCGGCAGAGACGGTGGAGCGCATGCTGCAGGCCTTCTTAGAGGAGCGTCCGACCTCCGTGCGCTGCAATCTGGACCGGGCTTCCATGGAACAGATCCTTGAAAGTCTGAAGCAGGAACATGTCACAGTACAGAAAAATCCGCTGGCAGATAACGCGCTGTTTCTTTCCGGCTATGATCACCTGGATGCTGTCACGGCATTCCGGGAGGGCTGGATCACGGTTCAGGATGTGAGCTCCTCCTTTGTGGGAGAGGCCGCAGCTCCAAAGCCCGGAGACACGGTTCTGGATGTGTGCGGCGCACCGGGCGGCAAGAGCTTACATATCGCAGATAAGCTGGCCGGGACCGGAAGCGTTGTGGTGCGGGATCTGACTGAGAACAAGATCCTTCTGGTGGAGGACAACATCCGCCGGACCGGATTTACCAATATCCGGGCCGAGGTGTGGGATGCCCTCAGGGAAGATCCGTCCTGGGAAGAGCAGGCGGATATCGTCATCGCGGACCTGCCATGCTCCGGTCTCGGCATCATCGGCAAGAAGCCGGATATCAAATATCAGGTAACCAAAGAAGACCTGGAGGACCTGGCAGATCTCCAGAGGGACATGCTGTCTGTGGTCTGGAAATATGTAAAGCCAGGCGGAAAACTGATCTACAGCACCTGTACCATCGACCATCTGGAGAATGAAGACCAGAGAAACTGGATCTTGGAAACACTGCCCTTTGAGCCGGTGAGCATCGAGGGAGCCTTTGGCAGCCAGGTGGCGGAAGAAACCATGAAGGATGGATATATTCAGCTTCTGCCGGGCAGATACTCGTGTGACGGGTTCTTTATCTCCGCATTCCGGAGAAAGGAGTAACAGATTATTATTATGGAAAAGCAAGATATCAAATCCCTGACTCTGGAGGAGCTGACCGAGGCCATCCGGCAGATGGGAGATAAGCCCTTCCGGGCAAAACAGATTTACCAGTGGCTTCATCAGAAGCTGGTGACGGATTTTGATGAGATGAGCAATCTCTCCAGGCCGCTGCGTGAAAAATTAAAGGAACAGTTTACTCTGACTGCGCTGTATCCGGCAGATGTGAAGATATCCCGGATCGACGGTACCCGCAAATACCTGTTCCGCCTGGCAGACGGCAATGTCATTGAGAGCGTGTGGATGCAGTATCATCATGGAAACAGCGTCTGCATTTCTTCCCAGGTGGGCTGCCGCATGGGCTGCCGCTTCTGCGCATCGACCCTGGACGGCCTGGAGCGGAACCTGACCCCGGCGGAAATGCTGGACCAGATCTACCGGATCCAGACCATGACCGGGGCGCGGGTGTCTAACATTGTCATCATGGGTTCCGGAGAACCGCTGGACAACTACGACAATGTGATCCGTTTTCTGCACATGATCTCCGATGAGAATGGTCTGAATATCAGCCAGAGAAACATTACACTGTCTACCTGCGGCATTGTGCCGAACATTCTAAGGCTGGCAGAGGAGGACGTCCAGATCACGCTGGCCCTGTCACTGCACGCACCGAATGATGAGGTGCGAAAGACCCTGATGCCGATCGCGAACCGCTACAGCCTGAAGGAAATCCTGCCGGCTTGCCAGACGTACTTTGAGAAGACCGGGCGCCGCCTGACCTTTGAGTACAGCCTGGTAAGCGGCGTGAATGATAACCTGAACGAGGCGAAGGCCCTTACGGCCCTGATCAGAAACCTGCATGGCCATGTGAATCTGATCCCGGTGAACCCCATCAAGGAGCGGGATTACCGTCAGTCAGACCGCAAGGCAATTGAGGCCTTCAAAAACCATCTGGAGAAGAATGGCATCAACGTAACGGTCCGCCGGGAGATGGGCCGGGATATCAACGGTGCCTGCGGACAGCTGCGAAAGAGCTTTTTGGAAGAGGAAGGCAAAGGAGGGATCTGAAGCATGGAGGCATATGCATTGACAGATGTAGGCCAGAAGCGGAGCATGAACCAGGACTTTATCTATGCCAGCACAGAGCCGATCGGATCCCTGGAGAATCTGTTTATTGTGGCAGACGGAATGGGCGGTCATCAGGCAGGGGATTTTGCTTCCCGTTTTGTGGTGGAAAATCTGATCCGCTTTTTTGAGATTCCCTGCCCGGAGCGGGATGTCCACGGAATCTTAAAGGAAGGGATCCGGAAGGTCAACCGCAGCCTGTATGAATGCGCCAGTCAGGATCCGAAGCTGAACGGAGCGGGAAGTACCCTGGTGCTGGCTACCATTAAGGGCAGCGTGCTTTATGTGGCCAATATCGGAGACAGCCGCCTGTATCTTCTGCGGGGAGAACTGGAGCAGATCACCAAGGATCACTCCTATGTGGAAGAACTGGTTGCCATGGGCAAGTTAAAACGCGGCAGCCGGGATTATCTGGAGAATAAAAATATCATCACCAGAGCCGTGGGCGTCAGTGAGGAGGTCGATACGGACCTGTTTGCGCTGAAGTTAAAGAGCGGCGACCAGATCCTCATGTGTTCGGATGGGCTGAGCAATATGGTGGATGAACTGGAGATCGAATACATCATTCGTTCCGAGGATGGAGTAGAAAGCCGGGCAAAAGCCCTGGTGGATGCAGCAAACCGCAGCGGCGGACAGGATAATATTTCCGTTGTTCTCGTGGAACCGCAGATAAGTGAGGTGAGCTTATGATACTGAGACCCGGAACATTTTTGCAGGACCGCTATGAAATCCTGGAGCAGATCGGCTCCGGCGGCATGTCTGTGGTATATAAGGCAAAATGCCATAAGTTAAACCGCCTGGTGGCCATCAAGGTCCTGAAGGAAGAATTCTGTAATGACAGCAATTTTGTCAGCAAGTTTAAGATGGAAGCCCAGTCAGCAGCCGGACTGTCCCATCCGAACATCGTCAGTGTTTACGATGTTATCGATGAGGGAAAACTTCATTACATAGTGATGGAGCTGATCGAGGGCATTACCCTGAAAAGCTATATCAAGAAGAAAGGGCGGCTGGAGGTTAAGGAGACCATCGGCATTGCCATTCAGGTAGCCCAGGGCATTGCGGCGGCCCATGAACAGCATATCATCCACCGGGATATCAAACCCCAGAACATGATCATTTCGAAGGATGGCAAGGTCAAGGTGGCGGATTTTGGCATCGCGAGAGCGGTATCGGCCCAGACCATGACCTCCTCGGCTATGGGGTCGGTCCATTATATTTCACCGGAGCAGGCCCGGGGCGGGTTCAGCGATGAGCGCAGCGATATTTATTCCCTTGGCGTGACGATGTATGAGATGGTAACCGGGCGTGTCCCCTTTGAGGGGGATAATACGGTAGCCATTGCCCTGGCCCACCTGGAAGATGCAGTGGTGCCGCCCAGCGTCTACAACCCGGAGATTCCGGTGAGTTTAGAGCGGATCATCCTGACCTGTATGGAGAAAAAGCCGGAGCGGCGTTACCGCAGTGCCCAGGATGTGATCACAGATCTGCGGGCTGCGCTGATCCGTCCTGCAGAAGAGGGAGGCAGCCGCCCGGCAGATATTGAGGAACGCGCCTTAAACGGAGAGACCGTCCAGATCAGCAGCGAACAGCTTTCCCAGATCAAACAGTTCCGCCGTCCGGACCGTATGGAGCCGGAACGCAGGGAAAATTATGACCGGGAGGCGAAGGCTGCCTGGGAGGCATATCAGGAAGAGAGCCGTCAGGAGGAACCGGTACCGGAGCGGGGAAGAAAGTCATCCGGAGCGTCCCGCCCTTCCGGAAAACCGGCAAAGCGCCGGAATCGGGACGAGGAGGAAGAACAGGCCAATCCTCACATTGAGCGGCTGCTGGCAGGAGCCGGCATCGTGGCAGCCATTGTGGTGGTAGCGGTACTGATCGTGGTATTTTCCAAGCTGGGTGCCTTCTTTAAAGCAGGAAGCGGATTCCTTGGAAGCTCCCAGACGGAGAGCAGTCAGGCAGAAGCCGGAGAACTGATCCTGAAGGATACCGAAGTCAATATGCCATCGGTCCTGGGACTTTCCGAAGATATGGCAGAGAGTACCCTGAAAGAACATTCCCTGACCATGAAGCGGACCTACGAATATTTCGATGATGTAGAAAAGGGATATGTGGCAAAGCAGGATCCGGAGGCCGGAACCGTCGTATTAAAGGGCGGCCAGGTGAGCGTTGTCATCAGCAATGGTACCGATAAGCTGGATCTTTCCAAGCTTGGCATCACGGAGCTGGATCAGACTACCGCAGTCAGCTTCCTGGAAAGCAAAGGCCTGAAGGTTCAGGTAGTGGAAGAGGAAGATGAAACGGTCAAGGCAGGAACCGTCATGCGGTATGAGCCGGAGCTGGTAGCAGATGGCGGAACCGTCTATCTGTATGTCAGCAGCGGTCCCCATGTGGACAAGGTGCCGGCACCGTATCTGGTGGGTAAGACAGAGGAAGAGGCCATCGCGCTTCTGGCCGAGAATGAGCTGATGCCGGGCAATACCTCCACTGAGTCCAGTGATACGGTGGAGAAGGGCTCCATCATCAGCCAGTCTGTGACATCCGGAACCCAGCTCGAAAAGGGAAGCAAGATCGATTATGTGGTCAGCAGCGGACCGGAAGTGAAACACCAGCGCTATGTGGCATCGATCAATCAGGTGTATGACTTAAGCAGCCTGATCGGACCGGGTGCCGGCAGCTCCAGCGTTACAATCCAGATCCGCCTGCATCAGGGAACTGCGGACAATCCGCATTACAAGATCCTGACCCAGTCCACCACCATCAAGGGCGACGTGCTCCTTCCGGTGAATTTCACCAGCATTGAGAGCATTGACGGAACGGATCAGGGAACCCTGGAAATCGTGGATGTGAATTCTGGCGCAGTCATCAAGACCTATCAGCTGACATTCTTCCCGATGGATTAAAAGGAATAGACACATGACAGGAAAAATTATCAAAGGAATTGCAGGCTTTTATTATATCCACAACGGACATGATAAAGTGTATGCCTGCAAGGCAAAAGGAATCTTCCGCAACCGGGGCATCAAGCCGGTGGTGGGAGACAATGTGGAATTTACTGTGCTGGACGAGGCGGCACTGGAGGGAAATATTGACGAGATCCTTCCCCGGAAAAATGTGCTGGTTCGTCCGGCATCGGCCAATGTGGATCAGGCGCTGGTGGTGTTTGCCATCACCCAGCCGGATCCGAACTTCAACCTGCTGGACCGTTTTCTCATCATGATGCTGGCCCAGGACATTCCGGTGACCATCTGCTTCAACAAGACCGATCTGGAAACCGAAGAGAAGCAGGATGAGTACCGGAAAATCTACGAGCAGGCCGGATATCCGGTCATGTTTGTGAGCACTTATGAGAAATCTGGCGTGGATGCTGTGCGGGAATACCTGCGGGGCAAGACCACGATCCTGGCCGGACCCTCCGGTGTGGGAAAATCCTCCCTTACGAATCTTCTTCAGCCGGAGGCAGCCATGGAGACCGGCAGCATCAGTGAGAAGATCAAGCGCGGTAAACACACCACCCGCCATGCGGAGCTGTTCTGTGTGGAGGAGGACACCTATTTAATGGATACGCCGGGATTTTCTTCCATGTATCTGGAGAAGATCGAACCTCAGGAGCTAAAGGATTATTTCCCAGAGTTTGAGGCTTATGAACCGGAATGCCGGTTTCAGGTGGATTGCGTGCATATCGGGGAGCCGGTGTGCGGCGTGAAGGCTGCGCTGGTAGCAGGAAAGATCAGCCAGAGCCGGTACGATAATTACGGACTTTTATATCAGGAACTGAAGAACCGCAGAAAATATTAATCATGGCAGAGAAGGAGTAAACGATCATGTACATTTTAGCACCATCCATTCTTGCAGCAGATTTTGGAAATCTGAGAAAGGAGATCGAGACCGTCTCGGAGGCGGGCGCCCAGTACATCCACATCGATGTGATGGATGGTATGTTTGTGCCGAGCATTTCGTTCGGCATGCCGGTCATCCAGAGCATCCGTTCCTGCTCGGACAAGGTCTTTGACGTTCATATGATGGTGGAAGAGCCGGGGCGTTATGCGGCAGATTTAAAGGCAGCCGGCGCGGATCTGCTCTGTGTGCATCAGGAGGCATGCCGTCATCTGGACCGCACCATCAACCAGATCAGGGAGCTGGGCATGAAGGCGGGCGTGGCCTTAAATCCGGCTACCCCGGTGGAGACTCTTTCCTGCGTGCTGGATCAGGTGGACATGGTTCTTCTGATGTCCGTGAACCCGGGCTTTGGCGGTCAGAAGTTCATTCCCTACACCATAGACAAGATCAGAAAGCTGCGCGGCATGTTAAATGAGCGCGGTCTGCAGACCGATATTCAGGTGGACGGCGGTGTAGGCTTTGGCAATGTAAAGGAACTGATGGAGGCAGGTGCCAATGTTTTTGTGGCAGGCAGCGCGGTTTATAAAAATGATGCGGCAGCCAATGTAAAGGCATTCCTGAAAATCTTTGAAGAGGCAGAAAACAAATGAGAAGATGTCTGATCATGACGGGCGGAAAGCTGGATCTGGCTTTCGCCCGCTCCTTTTTGGAAAAAGAAAAATTTGATAAGATCATTGCCGTGGACGGCGGCCTGAAAGCGGTAAAGGAGCTGAGGCTGGTGCCGGATTATATTGTGGGAGACTTTGACTCGGTTTCCAATGAGATCCGGGAAGAATTCCGCCGGTATCCTTTCATCGTATGGGAGCAGCATAAGCCGGAGAAGAACGAGACCGACACGGAGCTTGCCAGAAACCGGGCCCTGACTCTTTCCTGCGATGAGATCGTGTTCCTGGGCGCCACCGGCGGCCGCATCGACCATATGATCGGCAACATCCATGCGCTGAAAACCTGCATGGAGCGGGGCATTGCTGCCTGCATTGTGGATTCTCAGAACCGTTTGAGCCTGCTGGACGGCGGGCGCACCTTTTCAAAGAAGGAACAGTGGGGAAAGTACGTTTCCTTTGCGCCCTACACGGAGAAAGTGACTGGGATCACCCTGACCGGGTTCAAGTATCCGCTGAAGGATAAGACCATTTACCGGGGCGAGGAAGTGGGACTCTGCATCAGCAATGAGATTGCGGAGGATACCGCCGCCATCACCCTGGAGGACGGCGTTCTGATCTGCATAGAATCCCGAGATTAAACTGGACTGGTTAAAAATATCAAAACTGGCTATTAATATCATTCCACCTGCGTGCTAAGATAGGCGGCATAGAAAGACTGCAGGCAAGAGAAACAGCAGTCGTGTATCCTACAAAAGCAGCAAGGGAGAATGATTATGGAAAACAGAGAGAATGACAAAGTATACAAGCTGGTGCTTACGGCACTGATGGCGGCCCTGTGTTATGTGGCCTTCACTTTTTTAAAGATTCCGATCCCGACTCCGGGCGGTGACACCACGGCCCTGCATATCGGCAACGCATTTTGCGTTCTGGCAGCGCTGCTCCTTGGCGGCGGCTACGGCGGCGTGGCAGGTTCCCTGGGCATGACCATTGCAGACCTTCTGGATCCGGTGTACATTACCAGCGCTCCGAAGACCTTCCTCTTAAAGCTCTGCATCGGCCTGATCGCAGGTTTTGTGGCTCATAAGATTGCCCATATCACGGAAGACCATGACGCAAAATACATCATGAAGTGGTCCCTGATCGCTTCCATTGCAGGCCTGGGCTTCAACGTTGTGATGGATCCGATTGTCGGATATTTCTACAAGAACTACATTCTCGGCGTAGAGTCCTCTGCAGCAAAGATCATGGCAACCTGGGCAGCAGGAGCAACCCTGGTGAACGCTATTGTCGGAACCATCGTGGTTGTGGTTGTTTACATGGCGGTACGCCCGGTGCTGAAAAAAGCCGGCCTTTTTATGAAAATTAAATAAGCTTCGCCGAAGGGACGATTTTACATGAATGACAGTTATAAGTAAAATTCATGTAAAATTGTCCTTTTCTTTTGAAAAAAATGATGATAGTATAGTAATAAGGCTTTTTGCCCGAAAATCCAAAAAGGAGAGAAGAACTTATGAAAAAGAAAATGCTGGCTGTATTATTAGCTGGTACCATGGCAGCATCCATGACCGCATGCGGAGGCAGCAACTCTGGCAGCAGCGCAGAGACTACCGCAGCTGCAGCAAAGGAGGGGGCTGATGACAGCGCAGAGAAAACCGGGGAGGCAGCACCGAGCAAGGATGCTTCCGAGTTTAAGATCGGCCTGATCACCGATGTAGGCGGCGTAAACGACGGATCCTTCAACCAGTCCTCCTGGGAAGGTCTTGAGAGAGCAGGTGAGGAGCTGGGTGTTACCGTAAACTACTTAGAGTCCGCTACTGATGCCGACTACGCTCCGAACATGGAGACCTTCGTGGATGAGGATTACGACCTGATCATCAGCGTAGGTTACATGCTGGCAGACGCCACCAGAGCAGCAGCAGAGGCTAACCCGGATACCAAGTTCGCAATCATCGATGATTCCTCCATCGATCTTCCGAACGTAACCAGCCTGATCTTCCACGCTGAGCAGGCTTCCTACCTGGTAGGTTATGTTGCCGGCCTGACCACCAAGACCAACAACATTGGCTTCGTAGTTGGTATGACCAACGAGACCATGAACCAGTTCGGCTACGGTTACTGCGCAGGTGCGATCGACGCGAACCCGGACATTACCGTTCAGCAGTTCAACGCAAACTCTTTCGCAGATTCTGCTACCGGTAAGACCATGGCGAACACCGCCATCACCAACGGCGCTGATATTGTATTCCAGGCAGCAGGCGCAACCGGTCTTGGCGTTATCGAGGCATGCCAGGAGGCTGGTGTATACGCGATCGGCGTAGACAGTGACCAGTCCAGCATCGCTCCGAACACCGTACTGACTTCTGCTATGAAGCGAGTAGACAACGCTGTATACAGCACAGTAGAAGAGCTGATCGACGGCAGTCTTGAGGGCGGCGTACAGTCCTTTGATCTGGCAGCAGGCGGCGTAGATATCGCTCCGAGCCAGGATCTCATCGCACCGGAAGTGATCGAGGCAGTTAACGAAGTCAAAGAGAAGATCGTTAGCGGCGAGATCGTTGTTCCGCAGGACAAAGAGTCCTTCGAGGCAGCATACGGCGACGTATATCAGTTAGACTAATCACTTCGGTTCGTCTCTGAAGCAACAACATCCAGATGATCTGGCGCGGGGTCCGCATTGATGCGGACCCCGTGTTGCTATGTAAAAGGGGACTTTTGAAGGCAAAAACAGTAAAATCTGCCAAATGGCAAAAATATAGGGAAAACGAAGTCTAAAACTGACATTTGTCCTTTCTTGTTTATGGAAAATGTGATATAAACATGGTAAGAGAAAGATAAAACTGGGGAAATGAACAAATGAGCGAAGCAGAGGACGTGATCAGAAAACTGAATGCAAAGCAGCAGAATTATTTGAACAGCTACTTTGCCTGTGCTCCGGAAGGCTTAAAAAGCAGCATGCAGGTGGTGCAGATGCCGACCGGAACCACGTTTATCCAGGAGGGGGCACCGGTGGATAAGGTGTTCATTCTGCTAAAGGGAAGCGTGTCTGCGGTAGATTACCGGGTGCGGGAAACGGTATATGGTTTCTGTCATTTTGAACCCATTGAGATATTCGGAACCATGGAGATTCTGGGACAGATCAGCCATTACAGGACCACACTGGCCACCACTCAGGACAGTTTGTTCTTAAAAATACCGGGAGACATCTGCAGAAAATGGATCCTGAACGATGTATCTGCTCTGCGCCTGGAGACTCAGCGGATCATCGGTTATCTGCTGGAACAGTCCAGAAAAGAACGGCTTTATGTCATGCTTCCCGGCAATGAACGGGTTTATCTCATTCTTACGAACTTATATGAAACCTACGGAAAACGCGATACCTACAGCGTATACCTGAGCCGGAAGGATTTTTCTGAAGTTACCGGCGTGTCCGAGCGGACCATCACCAGGGCCTTAAAGGAACTGGAGGAAAAGGGCCTGATCTCGCGGGATGGCTGGAATATCGTGATGACCTGGGAGCAATACCAGAAAATCAGGAAGCTGGTAAGAGTTCAGAACAATGAAATGGGGGAATGACAGATGCGGTATTCAGAAAATCCAGATAAACAGTATCACATTCAGGTTGGAAAAGGTGAGGTGGGACGATATGTGATCCTTCCGGGAGATCCGAAGCGCTGTGCCAAGATCGCAGCTTACTTTGATGATGCGAAGCTGGCGGCAGACAGCCGTGAGTATGTAACCTATACCGGTTACCTGGACGGTGTGAAGGTCAGCGTGACCTCCACCGGCATTGGTGGTCCGTCTGCCTCCATTGCCATGGAAGAGCTGGTGAAGTGCGGAGCGGACACCTTTATTCGCGTGGGCACCTGCGGCGGCATGCAGCCGGATGTCAAGAGCGCGGATGTGGTGGTAGCCAGCGGCGCTGTCCGCATGGAAGGAACCAGCAGGGAGTATGCGCCGATCGAGTTTCCGGCTATCGCGGATCTTGATATCACCAATGCACTGCGGGCATCCGCAAAAGAACTGGGTCAGACCTGCCATGTGGGCGTGGTGCAGTGCAAGGATGCCTTCTACGGCCAGCACTCTCCGGAAACCATGCCGGTGAGTTACGAGCTTTTAAATAAATGGGAGGCATGGAAACGCCTGGGCTGCCTGGCATCGGAGATGGAGTCTGCGGCACTGTTCATTGTGGCAAGCACCCTGCATGTACGCTGCGGTTCCGTATTTTTAGTGATGGCCAACCAGGAACGGGAGAAACAGGGCCTGCCAAATCCGGTAGCCCATGACACCGATATGGCCATCCGCGTGGCAGTCGAAGCCATCCGGAAGCTGATCAAAGAGGATAGCAAATAATATTCCATACATAATTGAGGAGGAAGCTGTTATTATGCGTGACATTTCTATGGAAAGAGTCAACGAAACAAGAAAAAACATTCTGGAAATCATTGAAAGCGCAACTCTGACTCATGAGCAGAAGCTGACCTGTCTTGCGAACCAGGCGGATTCCCTCATGGAAGTGCTGGAGCTTCCGGAAGGTCTGGATGAACTGTTAAACGTGCCCATCGACCGCAAGTGCATCTGCGATCTGTCTGAGGGCCACGCGCCGATGCGCCCGCGCTACATCATCCCGGACTACGCGAAATTCTTAAAAGAAGGAAGCAAATTCCTTCAGCTGGACCCGCCGACCGATCTGTACGAGGCCTTAAACAGCCTGATGATCTTCTACAAGCATGTGCCGAGCGTTACCAACTACCCGGTCTACGTGGGGCAGTTAGATGAACTGTTAGAGCCCTATATCGACACGGTGGACGAGACCCAGGCAAAGAAGCTGCTGAAGCTGTTCCTCACCCAGATGGACCGCACCATTCTGGACTCCTTCTCCCACGCCAACATCGGACCGCGTGACACCAGGGCAGGACGTCTGCTTCTGGAGGCAGAGAAGGAACTGGAGAATGCCGTTCCGAACTTAAGCTTCAAGTACGATGAGGACATTACCCCGGATGAGTTTGCCCTGAAAGCCATCGACTGTGCAATGCACAGCGCAAAGCCGAGCTTCGCAAACCACAAGATGTTTAAGAGCGAGCTGGGCGAGGGCTACGTCATCGCAAGCTGCTATAACGGCCTCTTGCTTGGCGGCGGCGCTTACACCCTGTGCCGTCTGGTGCTGGGAAATATCGCAAAGCGGGCGAAGAACATTCAGGACTTCAAGGAGCGCGAGCTTCCGTATGTGCTGGACATCATGGCACGCTACATGGACGCCAGAATCAAATTTGAGGTAGAGGAGAGCGGATTCTTCGAGAACAACTTCCTGGCAAAAGAGGGCTTCATCCACAGAGACCGCTTCTCCGGCATGTACGGCCTGGTAGGCCTTGCAGACTGTGTCAACATTCTCCTTGAGAAAGAAGGCATCAGGGGCCGCTTCGGACATGATGAGAATGCCAATAGCCTTGGTGTTGAGATCATGGAGATCATCAAAGAGTTTAACTTAAACCATAAGAACAAATATTGTGAGGGAACCGGCGGACATTTCCTGCTTCACGCCCAGGTTGGCCTGGCAGAGGATGAGGATGTAACCCCGGGTACCAGGATCCCGATCGGTGAGGAGCCGGATGAGCTCATTGATCAGTTAAACGTGCTGAAGAAGTTCCACAAGTACTTCACCTCCGGCACCGGCGATATCTTCCCGATCGACATGACGGTACACAGAAACCCGGAATATGTGCTGGATATCATCAAAGGCTCCTTCAAGATGGATCTGCGTTACCTGTCCTTCTACTCCAGCGACAGTGATGTGATCCGCGTAACCGGATATCTGGTTAAACGTTCCGAGCTTGAGAAGCTGGCAGGCGGCGAGGCGGTTCTGCAGGATACCACCGCACTGGGACTTGGCGCAGCAAGAAACGGCCACATCCTGGAAAGAAAGGTGCGCTAGTCCGATGAAAGCTATTGTAAACCGGATCATCCCCTTCAGCAGCGTGGATGGCCCGGGAAACCGGACGGCCATCTTTTTGCAGGGCTGCAACATCAACTGCAAATACTGTCATAATCCGGAAACCAGAAAACTGTGTGTGCAGTGCAAGGCCTGTGTGGAGCAATGTCCTGCGGGTGCACTGTCTGTGGGAGCGGATGGGAAGGTCGCTTTTGATCCGTCCCAATGTGTGCAGTGCGATACCTGTATTCATATCTGTCCCCATGACAGCTCTCCGCGTACCTGTGAGATGACGCCGGAAGAGGTGTACGACCGGGTGAAAAAGCAGATTCCCTTTATCCGGGGCATCAGTGTTTCCGGCGGGGAATGCATGCTCTGGCCGGAGTTTTTAACAGAGCTGTTCCGTCTGGCCAGAAGGGACGGCCTGGGCACCCTGATCGACAGCAACGGCACCATCCCCTTTGAGGATTACCCGGAGCTGATGGAGGTGTCCGACGGTGTCATGCTGGATATCAAGGCCTTTGAGGCAGCAGAGCATGAAAGGGTAACCGGGGCTGCAAATGAGATGGTGCTGCACAATGCGGATTACCTGGCAAGAACCGGAAAACTCTATGAGGTGCGGGCAGTCATCGTGCCGGATCTTTACGACACCGAGAAGAGCATCCGGGAGATGGGAGACTTCCTGGCACCGTATCTGGCCTGTGGAGATATCCGCGTCAAGCTCATTGCATACCGCCCCATGGGCGTGCGGGAGCAGTATTCCCACTACCGGGTGCCGGACCGGAAATATCTGGCGTATCTGGCAGATATTTTAAGGAAAAAAGGGTTTCAGAATATAACCTTGATCTGATGGGCGCAGGTTTTTGTCAGATGTCTGTGCATCCTTGCGTGCAGGCACGCAGTCCGCATAGCCGCCTGACAACACTTTCAGAATAAACAATAAAAAAATACAGGAGGTACCAAGCCGTGGCAAGAACGAGCCATATGGATGAGAGTAAAGTCGTAATCCAGATGAAAGACATCGTCAAGAAGTTTGGCACATTTTTTGCAAATGACCATATCAATCTGACGGTACACAAGGGAGAAGTACATGCAATCTTAGGTGAAAACGGAGCTGGCAAGAGCACCATGATGAATGTGCTCTGTGGATTGTACAAGCCGACCAGCGGACAGATTTTTATCAATGGAAAGGAAGTTCACTTCAACAGTCCGAAAGATGCCATTGATATCGGGATCGGTATGGTACATCAGCATTTTATGCTGATCCAGCCCTTCACCGTAACCGAGAACATCATTCTGGGCATGGAGCCGCTCAAGGGGCTGACGGTTGATAAGGAAACCGCAAGAAAACAGGTGCTGGAGCTGTCAGAGCGCTATGGCATGAAGGTTGACCCGGATGCCCGGATCGAGGATATTTCTGTCGGCATGCAGCAGAGAGTGGAGATTCTGAAGGTATTATATCGCGGCGCCGAGACCCTGATCCTGGACGAGCCGACAGCCTCCCTGACTCCACAGGAGATCGAGGGTCTGATGGAGATCATTTCCAATTTGACTGCAGATGGAAAGAGCGTGATCCTGATCACACACAAATTAAAGGAAATCACTGCTTCCTCTGACAACTGCACCATCATCCGCCAGGGCAGATACATTAAAACAGTCAAGGTGGCTGATGTCGATGAAAACGCGTTGGCTGCCATGATGGTAGGCCGTGATGTGAATTTCAAGGTTGACAAGGAGGATCGTGAACCTGGAAAAACGGCGCTCCATGTGGAAAATCTTCATGCAAGGGATTATCGAGGAGTCGAGATCCTGAAGGGCTTCCATCTGGATGTGCACCAGGGCGAGATCGTAGGTCTTGCCGGGGTGGATGGAAACGGACAGACAGAGCTGGTGGAAATCCTGACCGGACTTCGAAAGGCAGAATCCGGCACCATTACGATGTTTGGAAAGGACATGTTCAACAAAAGTCCGAAGGAAACCTTCGTGAATGGAATTTCCAGTATCCCGGCGGACCGCCACAAGCATGGTCTGGTTCTCGGATTTTCCAATGAGGATAATCTGATCCTGCAGCATTTTGAGGAAGAACCGTATTCCAGGCATGGAATTCTGGACCGGAAGGCAATCCATGAGCATGCGCAGACGTTGATCGAACAATTCGATGTCCGTCCGCGCACCTGTGCAGAGGCACCGGCCAGCACCCTGTCAGGAGGAAACCAGCAGAAGGTTGTCATTGCCCGCGAGATCACCAACGACAAGGACCTTCTGATCGCAGTCAACCCGACCCGTGGCCTGGATGTAGGCGCTATCGAGTTTGTGCACAAATATCTGGTAGAACAGCGCAATAAAAATCGTGCAGTCCTTCTGGTGTCCTTTGAACTGGACGAGATCATGAGCCTGTCCGACCGCATTGAGGTAATTTTCGATGGCCAGATCACCGGAAGTGTACCGGGCAGGAACGCAGATGAGAAGGAACTCGGATTTATGATGGCAGGAGGAAAAAAGACAAATGAATAAGAAGAAAAGTATTCTGGAAGGCAATGTACTCTACACCATCATTGCGATCGTCATTGGTTTTTTGGTAGGAGCCATCTTCTTAACCATCGCAGGCATCAGCCCGTCTGTGGCTTATGGAAAGCTCTTCACAAGTATTTTCAGCAAGCCGAAATATCTGGTATGGACTCTGGTTTACGCAGCACCGCTGATCTTCACCGGCCTGAGTGTAGCCTTCTCCTTCCGTACCGGTGTGTTCAACATTGGTGCTGAGGGCCAGTTCGTGATCGGCGGCCTGGTAGCCTGCATCCTGGGTGTTGTATTAAAACTCCCGGCAGGCATCCATGCGCTGGTCTGCCTGGCGGCAGCAGCGGCAGCAGGCTGCATCTGGTCCCTGATCGTAGGCGTTTTAAAGGTAAAACGCGGCATCCACGAGGTACTGTCCTTCATCATGTTCAACTGGATCGCCTTCTACTTATCCAACTATACGGTAAACCTGCCGTTCATTCATCGTGATAAGACCGAGGCTACCCAGGATGTGGCAGCAACCGCAAGAATGCTTCTTCCGGAGGGCCTGCGCAATACCCTGGGCTGTAGCAGTGCTCATTGGGGCTTTGTGCTGGCTGTGATCGCGGCTATCGTGATCTGGGTCATTATTGAGAAGACCACGCTGGGTTATAAGTTAAAAGCAGTAGGCTTCAACAGCAGCGCCGCAGAGTACGGCGGCATTGATGCAAACAAGTCCATTCTGACTGCTCTTGGTATCTCCGGTCTGTTATCAGGTCTTGGCGGAGCGGTCCAGGTTCTGGGTATGTCCGGCCGTTTAAGCCAGTTTGCCGGACAGGAGGGCTTTGGTTTCGAGGGTATTACCGTGGCTCTGATCGGTTCCTCCAACCCGATTGGCTGTATCTTCTCCGGCCTGTTCTACGGCGCCATGAAGTACGGCGGCTCCAAGTTAAGTATTGTAAAGGCACCGTCTGAGGTCGTTGATATCATCATGGGATGCGTCGTTCTCCTGATCGCGATCGCCCATGTATTTAAGCATTTTGTGCTGAAAGCTGCAAAGAAAGAAGGAGGCAAAGTACGATGAATGAATTAATAAAAGACCTTGGTCTTCTGATCAATGCGACCCTGATCGCAACTCCGCCGCTTCTTCTTGCGGCTCTTGGCTCCTGCTTCTCTGAGCGAAGCGGAGTCGTTAACATCGGTATCGAGGGCATGATGACCATCGGCGCCTTCACCGGAGCCGTTATGGGACTGACCACCGGAAACGGCTGGATCGCATTCCTCTGTGCCGGTCTGGCAGGTGCCCTGTTCGGACTGATCCATGCTTATGCATGTATTTCCTGCCATGCAGACCAGACGATTGCCGGTACCGCTATCAACTTCCTTGGACCTGGCCTGGCACTGTTCCTCTGTAAGGCTATGTACAACAATTCCTCCGATACCCCGGCCATGGATCCGAGCTGCAAGCTGCCAAAGCTGTTTGAGGGCGTATTTCCGACCGGCTCTTTCTGGAATAACGTTCTGAACGTATATGCAGTTGCATATCTTGTATTTATCCTGGCATTTGTATGCTGGTTCGTGTTCTACAAGACCAAATTCGGTGCTCATTTAAGAGCAGTCGGAGAACATCCGGAGGCATGTGAGTCTCTGGGTATTGATGTATACAAAGTCCGTTACACCTGCGTAATCCTTTCCGGATTTCTGGCAGGTCTGGGCGGTGCCTTCGTAACCCTGGCAACCATCAACCAGTTCCGTCCGAGCGTTATTGTAGGACAGGGCTTCATTGCCATTGCGGCAGTTATCTTCGGCAAGTTCTCTCCGGAGGGCGCAACCAGGGCGTGCCTGCTCTTCGGCCTGTGCAGCGGTATCAAATCCCTGGCAGCCCAGAGCAATATGGTATCCCCGAACCTGATCTCCATGATCCCGTACGTGGTAACCATCGTGGCACTGGTTCTGTTTGTCGGCAAGGCACATACACCGGCTGCAAACGGCAAGATCTTTGTAAAATCTAAATAATGTAAGCTACATGTTCTTTTAAAATTGATTCAGGTCTGTACCGGCGGCAGTGTTCATTGGTGCAGGCCTGAAAATGACTAAAAAGGAGAGGGAATATGACGAATACACCAACTGCGCACAACAGTGCGAAAATCGGAGACTTCGCAAAAACGGTACTGATGCCGGGAGATCCGCTGCGGGCAAAGTACATTGCAGAAACTTATCTGGAGAATGCAAGACAGGTAAACGGAGTCCGCAACATGCTGGGCTACACCGGCACCTACAAGGGGAAAGAGATCTCCGTTATGGGCGGAGGCATGGGGATGCCGTCTATCGGAATCTATTCCTATGAGCTGTTCCATTTCTACGATGTGGACCAGGTGATCCGGATTGGTTCCGCGGGAGCGCTGCAGGATCACATGAAGCTGATGGATGTGGTCATCGGCATGGGCGCCTGCACCGATTCCAATTTCGCGTACCAGTACGGACTTCCGGGCACCTTCGCGCCGATCGCGGACTATGACCTGTTAAGCAGAGCCGTAGAGACTGCAAAGCGCCAGGGCACCAACGTGGTAGTCGGAAACGTACTTTCTTCCGATGTATTCTATAATGCTATGGGAAATGTCAATGACTTATGGCGCGGCATGGGCGTGCTGGCCGTCGAGATGGAAGCAGCAGCTCTTTACATGAACGCGGCGAAAGCAGGAAAGAAGGCACTCTGCATGCTGACCATTTCTGATCATCTTTACACCAACGAGAGCTTAAGTGCAGAGGAACGTCAGCTTGGATTTAACAAGATGATGGAGATCGCGCTGGAGCTTGCTGAATAACACTGGTTACTAAATTACCATACAAGGGGGATCCATAAAATGGATGTAAAAGAGATTTTAAAACATGTTGACCATACCCTGCTGACCCAGACCGCAACCTGGGCCGAGATCAAACAGATCTGCGATGATGCGGTCGCTTACGGAACGGCATCCGTCTGTATTCCGCCGTCCTATGTAAAGCAGGCAAAGGAATATGTGCAGGATAAGATGGCAGTCTGCACCGTCATCGGTTTCCCGAACGGCTACATGACCACTGCAGCCAAGGAGTTTGAGACCAGGGACGCGCTGGCCAACGGCGCAGATGAAATCGATATGGTCATCAACATCGGATGGGCAAAAGACGGCAGGTTCGACTGCATTGAGGAGGAAATCCGCACCCTGAAAAAAGCATGCGGCTCCAAAGTGCTGAAGGTTATCATCGAAACCTGTCTTTTAACAGACGAAGAGAAGATCCGCATGTGTGAGGTAGTTACCAGAGCAGGCGCAGATTATATCAAGACTTCCACCGGCTTTTCCAAAGCAGGGGCAACCTTTGAGGATATCAGGCTGTTCTCCGGGCACATCGGAGCAGGCGTGAAGATGAAAGCAGCAGGCGGCATCTCTTCCTTAGACGATGCTGAGAAGTTCCTTTCCCTGGGCGCAGACCGACTGGGTACCAGCCGCATCATCAAGCTGGTGAAGCAGGAAGAGGCAACCGGATATTAAATTGCAGATACGTCACGGATGTGATGCTGATCTGCAAGGCGATAAAGGAGATTATGATTTATGAAAAAACTGGAAAAGGATCAGATCGAAGTGCTGATCGACAAGGCCATCCGCATGATGGACTATTCCTATGTGCCCTACTCCCACTTCCATGTGGGTGCGGCGCTGCTGGCAAAAAACGGAAACATTTACGATGGCTGCAACATTGAGAATGCAGGATATACCCCGAGTAACTGCGCGGAGCGCACCGCATTTTTCAAGGCTGTCAGTGAAGGAGTGACGGAGTTCGATGCCATCTGCGTGGTAGGTGGCATGAATAAAACATTAAAGGGGTATGCTGCTCCCTGCGGCGTGTGCCGTCAGGTGATGATGGAGTTCTGTAATCCGGAAGAGTTTCAGATCATTCTGGCAGCTTCGAAGGAGCAGTATGAGATCTTTACGCTGAAAGAGCTGCTGCCCCTTGGTTTTGGGCCGGATAATCTCAAGTAAGGAGCATGACATGGAGAAGTTTAAACGTGTATTTGTAGTAGTCATGGATTCCCTTGGCGTGGGGGCCATGCCGGATTCTGCCGATTTCGGCGACATTGGCGTGAACACACTGGGACACATTTCGGAGTCCGTAGATACCTTTACCATCCCGAATCTTCAGAAGCTGGGCATGGCGAATCTGACTCCGCTTAAGCAGGTGGCCCCGGTAGAAAAGTCCCTGGGTTACTATGGAAAGCTGAGAGAGAAGAGCCTCGGCAAGGATACCATGACCGGACACTGGGAGATGATGGGTCTGGAGGTAACCAAGCCGTTCCAGACCTTCACCGAGCATGGCTTTCCGCCGGAGCTCATCAAAGAGCTGGAGGAGCGCACCGGACATAAGGTCATCGGCAACAAGAGCGCCAGCGGTACCGAGATTCTGGATGAACTGGCAGAAGAAGAAATTGCAACGGGTCACATGATCGTGTACACTTCTGCGGATTCCGTTCTGCAGATTTGCGGTAACGAGGAAACTTTTGGTCTTGACGAGCTGTATCGCTGCTGTGAGATTGCCAGAGAACTGACCATGAAGGATGAGTGGAAGGTTGGCCGCGTCATCGCCAGACCCTATGTAGGGAAAAAGAAGGGCGAGTTTACCCGCACCAGCAACCGCCATGACTATGCATTAAAACCTTTTGGCCAGACAGCGC
>CAVIRL010000008.1:0-39306 GCA_963645005.1 Prevotella sp. P5-108 | reverse complement strand
ATGGTTGCCGAAGCAACCGCGCCTCGGCGCGAGAATGTGCCAGGGCACATTCTTTTTCAATTTGTAACGGCATAACGTGTAAATGAGGTATAGAATGAAAACATACAAACAGAACGAAACACCGGAATTTGAAATGATCCGTGCTGCGGCGCCGGAGGATGAGGGCGCACGCCAGTACTATTTTATAGAGCAGGCAAGAATCTTATGGAAACAACAGTTTGACAGCCTGGTAGACAGCGGGGAAGCGGCAGAACGCTACGAGGGTTCTCTGCTTGCGGCCCTTCAGGCAGAGGGCAAATACGGCACATTCCACATTGCAACCTTTGGCTGCCAGATGAATGCCAGAGACTCTGAGAAGCTTTGCGGGATCCTGGAGCAGATCGGTCTGATGGAGGTGGAGTCTGAGAATGCGGACCTGGTGCTTTACAACACCTGCACGGTCCGTGATAACGCAAACCAGAAGGTGTACGGCCGTCTCGGCTATCTTCAGACCTTAAAGAAGAAACGTCCGGGTATGATGATCTCCCTGTGCGGCTGCATGATGCAGGAGCCGTCCGTGATCGAGAAGATCCGGAAGAGCTATTCTTACGTGGATTTAATCTTCGGTACCCACAACATCTTCAAGCTGGCGGAGCTGTTATGCTGCTGCATGATGAGCGAAAACCGTATGGTGGTGGACATCTGGAAGGACACCGACAAGATCGTGGAGGAGCTTCCGGTAGACCGGAAATATTCCTTCAAGTCCGGTGTCAACATCATGTTTGGCTGCAACAACTTCTGCAGCTACTGCATCGTGCCCTATGTGCGCGGCCGGGAGCGGAGCAGAAAACCGGAGGACATTGTTGCCGAGATCAAAAAACTGGTGGCAGATGGCGTAGTAGAGGTCATGCTACTGGGTCAGAATGTAAACTCCTACGGAAAGAACTTAGAGGAGCCGATGACCTTCGCCCGGCTTCTTCGTGAGGTAAATAAGATCGAGGGTCTGGAGCGCATCCGCTTCATGACTTCCCATCCGAAGGATCTGTCTGATGAGCTGATCGAGGCTATGCGTGACTGCGAGAAGGTCTGCACCCATCTGCACCTTCCGCTGCAGTCCGGCAGCAGCCGCATCCTGAAGCTGATGAACCGTCATTACGATAAAGAAAGCTATCTGACTCTGGTAGATAAGATCCGCACAGCAATCCCGGATATCGCCCTGACCACCGATATCATTGTGGGCTTCCCGGGGGAGACCGAGGAAGACTTTGAGGAGACCATGGATGTAGTGCGCCGTGTCCGTTACGACAGTGCTTTCACCTTCATTTACTCCAAGCGTACCGGAACTCCGGCAGCAGCCATGGAGCAGGTGCCGGAGGATGTTGTGAAGGAGCGTTTTGACCGTCTGCTAAAGGAAGTCCAGCAGATTTCCTCGGAGGTCTGCGGCCGTGATCTTCATACCACTCAGAAGGTTCTGGTGGAGACCTTGGATGACCACAAGGAGGGCTATGTGACCGGACGCTTAAGCAACAACACGGTGGTGCATTTCCCGGGAGACGAAAGCTTCATCGGAAAGATCGTGGATGTATGGCTGGAGGAGTCCAAAGGATTTTACTACATGGGAAAGCAAGCGGAAGGACAGGAGAGTTAAAACGTGGCTGGATTATCACCAATGATGGCCCAATACATGGAGACCAAAAAACAATATAGTGACTGTATTTTATTCTACCGTCTGGGTGACTTCTATGAGATGTTTTTTGATGACGCGCTGACCGCGTCCAAAGAGCTGGAGATCACCCTGACCGGAAAGGAATGCGGACTGGAGGAACGCGCACCGATGTGTGGCGTTCCTTATCATGCTGTGGACAGCTATTTAAGCCGTCTGGTGCAGAAGGGATATAAGGTTGCCATCGCGGAGCAGATGGAGGATCCGAAACTGGCAAAGGGACTGGTAAAACGCGAAGTCATCCGCGTGGTAACACCGGGCACCATCACCAGCGCCCAGGCACTGGACGAGACCAAGAACAACTATCTGATGGGCATTGTCTATCTGGCAGACCGGATGGGCGTTTCCGTGGTGGATATCACCACCGGAGATTTCCTGGTGACAGAGGTTTCCACGGACCGTGCCCTGTTTGATGAGATCAATAAATATTCCCCGGCGGAGGTCATCTGCAACGATGCCTTTTCCATGTCCGGGATCAGCCTGGAGGACTTAAAGGACCGGTATCATTTTACGGTATCGACTCTGGATTCCCATTTTTTCCAGGATGAGAGCTGCCGCAAGGTGCTGCGGGAGCATTTTAAGGTGGGAAGCCTGGAGGGCCTGGGCCTTGGCGACTATGACTGCGGTGTGATCGCGGCGGGTGCCGTGCTGCAGTACCTGTATGAGACCCAGAAGAGCACCCTGGACCATCTGACTACGATTGTGCCTTACGCCACCGGAAACTACATGGTGCTGGATTCTTCCACCAGAAGAAACCTGGAGCTTCTTGAGACCATGCGGGAGAAGCAGAAGCGGGGAAGCCTTTTGTGGGTGTTAGATAAGACCCGCACGGCCATGGGAGCGAGACTTCTACGTACCTGGATCGAACAGCCGCTGATCTCAAAGAAAGAGATCTTAAAACGCCAGAACGCCATTGAGGAACTGAACTTAAATTACATAAACCGGGAGGAGCTGGGCGAGTACTTAAATCCGGTCTATGACCTGGAGCGTCTGATCGGCCGTATCAGCTACAAGACAGCAAACCCGAGGGATTTGCTGGCATTCCGCAATTCCATTGCCATGGTGCCGCATATCAAACGGCTTCTGGGTGAGTTCACCTCTGATGCCCTGAAAAAACTGGCAGAGGAGCTGGATTCGCTGGAGGATCTGGATGACCTGATTACCCGCGCCATTGTGGAGGAACCGCCCATCACCGTCAGGGAAGGCGGCATGATCAAGGACGGCTACAACGAGGAGGCAGACCGCCTGCGCCAGGCAAAGACAGAAGGCAAGACCTGGCTGGCAGACCTGGAGGCAAGAGAGCGAGACAGCACCGGCATCAAGAACCTGAAAGTCAAATACAACAAGGTGTTCGGCTACTATTTTGAGGTAACGAATTCTTTCAAGGATCTGGTTCCGGACTATTTCATCCGCAAGCAGACCTTAACCAATGCGGAGCGCTATACCACCGATGAGCTGAAGAACCTGGAGGATGTGATCCTTGGAGCGGAGGACAAGCTCTTTTCCCTGGAGTATGATTTGTTCTGTGAGGTGCGCGATGCCATTGCGGCAGAGGTGGTACGGATCCAGAAGACGGCCCGCGCGATTGCGGCCATCGACGTGTTTGTATCCCTGTCCACTGTGGCAACCCGCAACAATTATGTAAAGCCTCAGATCAACGAGAAGGGTACCATCCAGATCAAGGGCGGACGCCATCCGGTGGTTGAGAAAATGATGCGGGATGACATGTTCGTGGCCAACGACACGATCCTGGATAATTCCAGAAACCGTATTTCCATCATTACCGGACCGAACATGGCCGGTAAATCTACTTACATGCGTCAGACGGCCCTGATCGTCCTAATGGCCCAGATCGGAAGCTTTGTTCCGGCAGATCAGGCCAACATCGGCATCTGCGACCGCATCTTTACCCGGGTGGGCGCGTCCGATGACCTGGCAAGCGGTCAGAGCACCTTCATGGTGGAGATGACCGAGGTTGCGAACATTCTGCGAAATGCCACCAGAAACAGCCTGCTGATCCTGGATGAGATCGGCCGCGGCACCAGTACCTTTGACGGACTGAGCATCGCCTGGGCCGTGGTGGAGCATATCAGTAATACCCGGCTTCTGGGCGCAAAGACCCTGTTTGCCACCCATTACCATGAGCTGACGGAATTAGAGGGCCTTATGAGCGGTGTGACCAACTACTGCATCGCCGTAAAGGAACAGGGGGACGATATCGTGTTCCTGCGAAAGATCGTAAAGGGCGGTGCCGATAAGAGCTACGGCATTCAGGTGGCAAAGCTGGCCGGAGTGCCGGATTCTGTCATCAACCGTGCGAAGGAACTGATGGAGCAGCTGGTAGATTCCGACCTGACGGCCCGCACCCGGGAGATCGCGGAGGGCAGCGCGCCTGCAGGTCATAAGCCGGTGCCGAAGCCGGATGATGTGGAGATGAGCCAGCTCACCCTGTTTGATACGGTGCGAGAGGATGACATCATTGAAGAACTGAAGAATCTGGAGCTGGGCAGCATGACGCCGATTGATGCGTTAAATACTCTGTACCGGATGCAGACGAAGCTCAAAAACCGCTGGAGCGGAGACGAGAAATAAAAATAATGCGGGAGGTGCAGCATGCCGAACATTCATGTACTGGATCAGAATACCATCAACAAGATCGCGGCCGGCGAGGTTATTGAGCGGCCGGCTTCGGTGGTAAAGGAGCTTCTGGAGAATGCCATCGATGCCAAAGCCACTGCGGTTACGGTGGAAATCCGGGAGGGAGGGATCTCCTTTATCCGGGTAACAGATAATGGCTGTGGAATGGAAAAGGATGAGATCCCGCTGGCATTTCTGCGCCATTCCACCAGCAAGATCCAGTCGGTGGAGGATCTGTTTACGGTATCCTCTCTGGGCTTCCGGGGGGAGGCACTTTCCAGTATTGCCGCGGTGGGCCAGGTGGAACTGATCACCAAGACCAGCCGCTCCTTAACCGGAAACCGCTATCAGATCGAGGGCGGACAGGAACGGGGAATGGAAGAGATCGGCGCACCGGATGGAACCACCTTCATTGTGCGGAATCTTTTTTACAACACGCCGGTACGCCGGAAGTTTTTAAAGACTCCCATGACCGAAGGCGCCCATGTGGCAGACCTGGTGGAGAAGATCGCCCTGTCCCACCCGGAAATCTCCATCCGGTTTATCCAGAACAATCAGAATAAGCTGCATACATCCGGCAACCATAATTTAAAAGATATTATTTATACGGTTTACGGGCGGGAGATTACATCCAACCTGATCCCGGTGTCGGTCACCGGGGAAGCATTCTCTGTGGAGGGCTTTATCGGAAAGCCGGTCATTGCCCGGAGTAACCGGAATTTTGAAAATTATTATATCAACGGAAGATATATCAGGAGCAATATTATCAATAAAGCCATTGAGGAGGCTTACAAGCCTTTCATGATGCAGCACAAGTATCCCTTTACCATGCTGCATATCAAAATTGAGCCGGAATTTCTGGATGTGAATGTTCATCCGACGAAGATGGAACTGCGCTTCCAGAACGGTGAGAATGTGTTCCGTATGGTGCGGGATACCGTGGCAGAGGCATTGCGTCATAAGGAACTGATCCCGAAGGTGGAACTGGAGGAGGAGCGGGCACGCAAGACCATTCCGGAAAAGCGGATCCCAATCCCGGAGCCTTTTGAGCAGAACCGGATGATGCAGGACAGCCATGGAGCGTCTATGCAGAGATACCAGCAGGATGCGGCCCAGAGCAGACCGGGACAGGACAGTGCCGGACTGTTCGACACAAAGCGGTCGGCAGTAAGCGGCAACGCAGACAATTTCGTGCTGCGGGAGACGCCGGAGGAATACCGGATGAAGACCCGGCCGGGGGAGCAGCCTGCGCTAAAGGCCACTTCCCAGATCCGCAGTGAGCGGACAGGACTTCTGCGCACCGAACAGCGCGTGGAGGCACTGCAGCAGGAAGAAGAACAGAAAAACAGTCAGCCGGTTGAGCAGGGAGCCGATGAAAACGGTTATCGTGTCAACGAGGCGCTGACGGCTCTGCTAAAGCAGGCACCGGGCGAAGCTGCGGCAGCAGAAAACCAGGCAGGAACAGAAATTCAAGCTCGGGCAGGGGTGGGAACCCAGGCAGAAGCGGAAACGCATGCAGAGGCAGGAACTCAGGCAGAATCGGGAACTCAGGCAGAGGCAGAAACTCAGGCAGAGGCAGAAACTCGGGCAGGAGTTGGAACCCAGGCAGAGGCAGAAATTCAGGCAGGTGCGGGAATCCAGGCTAAGGCAGAAATGCCGCCGGTAAAGACACCGGAACTGCAGGAAGCAACAGAACAGAGCCTGGCAGCCGTGACAGAGCAGACAGAAACGCAGCCGCCGGATCCTCAGAAATCCGCAGTTCAGATGGATCTCTTTGAGGAAAAACTTTTAGAGCCTCAGTCCCGCAGCCGCCACAAGCTGATCGGCCAGCTTTTTGCCACCTACTGGCTGGTGGAATTTAACGATCAGCTTTACATCATCGACCAGCATGCGGCCCATGAGAAGGTTCTGTATGAGAAAACCATGAACTCCTTAAAAACCAGGGAGTACACCTGCCAGCAGATCCATCCGCCGATCATCCTGACGCTGGGAAGCAGGGAGGCACTGATGCTGGAGAAAAACCTGCAGATCTTTACCGACATTGGCTTTGAGATCGAGCCCTTCGGCGGCAGGGAATACGCAGTGCGGGGAGTGCCGGATAATCTGTTTTCCATTGCCAAGAAGGACCTTCTGATGGAAATGCTGGACAGTCTTTCCGAGGACACCCAGGCACGGAATGCAGACATGATCTACGAAAAAGTGGCATCCATGTCCTGTAAGGCGGCGGTAAAGGGACATGATGTCTTAAGTGCTGCGGAGGCAGATGCTCTGATCGACCAGCTTTTAGGGCTGGAAAATCCCTATGCCTGCCCCCATGGAAGACCGACCATCATTTCCATGAGCAAATACGAGCTGGAGAAGAAATTTAAACGAATTGTCTGATGAGGGGAGAAACTATGAAGCAGCCGCTGATCATTCTCACCGGGCCGACCGCGGTGGGAAAAACAGCTTTGTCCATTGAACTTGCAAAGGCACTGAATGGAGAGATCATCAGTGCCGATTCCATGCAGGTGTACCGTCATATGGATATCGGGTCGGCCAAGATTATGCCGGATGAGATGGAGGGCGTGCCCCATCACCTCATTGATGTGCTGGAGCCGTGGGAGGAGTTTAATGTAACCCGCTTCCAGTCTATGGCGAAGGAAGCCATGGCGGGAATCTACAGCCGCGGCCATGTGCCGATCGTGACCGGCGGAACCGGATTTTATATCCAGGCGCTGGCCTACGACATAGACTTTACGGAGAATGAAGACCACAGCGGGATCCGGGAGGAACTGGAACAGCTTGCAGCAGAGAAAGGCGAGGAGCATCTGCACCGGATGTTAGCAGAGATCGACCCGGAATCTGCTGAGGCGATCCATGCCAACAACGTAAAACGGGTCATCCGCGCCATTGAGTATTACCGGCTGACCGGAGAGAAGATTTCCGGGCACAATAAGCGGGAACGGGAGAAGCAGTCTCCCTACGACCTGTATTACTATGTTCTGACCCGGGACCGCGCTGCCCTTTATGAGCGGATCGACCGCCGTGTGGATATCATGCTGGAACAGGGCCTGGTGGACGAGGTGAAGCGCTTAAAAAAAATGGGCTGTACCCGTGACATGGTGGCCATGCAGGGTCTTGGATACAAGGAAATCCTGGATTACCTGGATGGAAAGATCAGCCTGGATGAAGCGGTCTACATCATCAAGCGCGATACGAGACATTTTGCGAAGCGCCAGCTCACCTGGTTTAAGCGGGAGCGGGATGTGCGCTTCATCGCCGTTGATGATAAAGCTGCCCTGTGGCGACATCAGAATGAAGGGGCAGACAGGCCGGAAGACGATCAGAAAAAAATATTAAAATATATCTACAATGATTACTTTGGAGGAAGAAACGAACATGGAACTGAATGAGATGTATCAGGAACTGGGCATCAGCCCGGAGGTCCTGAAATTTGGAACTGAGATAGAAGAACATTTAAAAGAGCGGTTTAAAGCCATCGACGAGACTGCCGAGTTCAACCAGATGAAGGTGTTAAAGGCTATGCAGGAGGCGCGCGTCAGCGATATCCATTTTGCGGCAACCACCGGTTACGGCTACAATGACCTGGGCCGTGACACTCTGGAAGCGGTTTATGCCAGGGCATTCCACGGCGAGGATGCCCTGGTGCGTCCGCAGCTGATCTCCGGCACCCATGCCCTGCATGTGGCACTGTCCAGCAACCTGCGCCCGGGTGATGAGCTCCTTTCTCCGGTTGGAAAGCCCTATGATACCCTGGAAGAGGTCATTGGCATTCGTGAGTCCGTAGGTTCCTTAAAAGAGTACGGTGTGATCTACCGCCAGGTTGACCTTCTGGAAGATGGCACCTTCGACTATGAAAATATCCGCAAAGCCATCAACGAGAAGACCAGGCTTATCACCATTCAGCGTTCCAAGGGATATCAGACCCGACCGACCTTCTCTGTAACCCAGATCGGCGAACTGATCGCCTTCTGCAAGAGCATAAAGCCGGATGTGATCTGCATGGTAGACAATTGCTACGGTGAGTTCGTAGAGCGCATTGAGCCGACAGATGTAGGAGCAGACATGATCGTTGGTTCTTTAATTAAGAACCCGGGCGGCGGTCTGGCACCGATCGGCGGCTATATTGTCGGCAGGAAGTCCTGCGTGGAGCAGGCATCTTACCGCTTAACCGCGCCGGGGCTCGGAAAAGAAGTGGGCGCAAGCCTGGGTCTGAATCAGTCCTTCTATCAGGGCCTGTTCATGTCCCCGACCACTGTGGCAGGCGCGTTAAAAGGCGCCATCTTTGCAGCTAATGTTTATGAGAAGCTGGGCTTTGCGGTTGTTCCGAACAGCACCGAGTCCCGCCATGATATTATTCAGGCAGTGATGCTGGGAACTCCGGAGGGCATGATCGCTTTCTGCAAGGGCATCCAGGCAGCAGCGCCGGTGGACAGCTTTGTATCCCCGGAGCCGTGGGATATGCCGGGTTACGATGCACCGGTCATCATGGCAGCAGGCGCTTTCGTACAGGGCTCCTCCATCGAACTGAGTGCCGATGGCCCGATCAAACCGCCGTATGCGGTTTATTTCCAGGGCGGTCTGACCTGGTACCACGCAAAGCTGGGTATCTTAATGTCCCTGCAGAAGCTGGTGGAGGCAGGCATCGTAACCCTGTAAAATATTAGTAACTGTTCAGTACCTTCACAGCTACAAATATTAACCATTTCTAAAGTTTTCCATTTTTTGTATACACGATATTTGATTTGTGGTAAACTAAAGCATACAAAACGTAACAAGTTCCCTTCCGCTTCGTACTTGGAGAGAGAATGGAGGGTGAACCATGATACACACAAGGATGAAAGAGCTGCCCCATGAGGAACGGCCATATGAACGCTGCGTAAAATCCGGCCCGGAGCATTTGAGCGATGCACAGCTTCTCGCTGTGATCCTCCGGACAGGAAGTGCGCAGGAGAGCGTACTGGAACTGGCAACCCGGATTCTGGAGCTTGGAGGTCCCGGAGAAGGAATTCTGGGACTTTTGCATTTGTCCCTGCCGGAGCTGATGAGCGTCAAAGGCATCGGCCAGGTGAAGGCCGTCCAGCTTCAGTGTGTCGGAGAACTTTCCAGGCGCATCTGGAAACGCAAAGCCCTGAAGAGCCCGGTGCGCTTCAACGAACCGGCCCAGGTGGCAGAATACTATCAGGAAGACCTGCGTCATAAGGAACAGGAAGAGTTCCACATGATGCTTTTTAATACGAAGCAAAACATGATCGGAGACGTAGCGCTGTCGAAAGGAACAGTGAATGCGTCTCTTGCCACACCGAGGGAAATCTTTATCCAGGCACTGAAATTTCAGGCGGTGAGCCTGATCCTGGTGCACAATCACCCCAGCGGTGACCCGGAACCCAGCAGGGAGGACATTCTCCTGACCAGGCGGGTGGAGGAGGCCGGAAAGGTGATCGGGATCCCGGTGTTAGATCATATCATCATAGGTGATGGCACTTATGTCAGCATGAAAGAACGGGGATTATAACACATGGAATCAAAACGCAGCAAATACATTCTGATCGGATTGTCGGTGCTCTGCATTCTGCTGATCGGCATTACATCCTTTAAGGACGGTTTCCTGAACCCGCTGAGAAGCGGTGTGGGTTACGTCTTAAGCCCGATCCAGTCAGGGGTGAACCGGGTAGGAACCTCCCTCTACAATGGCATCAGCAACTACAGCACCCTGCACAGCGCCATGGCGGAAAAACAGGCTCTGCAGGACCGCATTGATGCGCTGGTGGAAGAGAACAGCCGCCTGCAGTCGGAGCAGTTTGAACTGCAGCGCCTGCGGGAGCTCTATGATCTGGATCAGGACTATATGCAGTACCAGAAGATTGGTGCAAGAGTCATCGCAAAGGACTCCGGTGACTGGTTCCAGGTATTCCGGATCAACAAGGGCTCTGCGGACGGTGTTCAGGTTGATGCCAACGTCATGGCCGGAGGCGGTCTGGTGGGCATTGTTACCGATGTGGGCGCTCATTACGCTACGGTCCGCTCCATCATCGATGATGTGAGCCGCGTCAGCGGTATGGCCCAGCAGTCCGGTGACACCTGTATTGTATCTGGTGACCTGACTCTGTTCAGTGAAGGACGGCTTCGCATCAGCAATGTAGCAGAGAATGCGGATTTTAAGGACGGAGACCGGATTGTGACTTCCAATATCAGCTCCAAATTCCTGCCGGGCATCCTGATCGGTTACGCTGCGGACATTACAACGGATCAGAGCCGTCTGACCAAGTCCGGCTACAGGAGGTTCTGGTCATCACGACATTGAAAGAGGAAGAAACGCAGGAAAATGGCACGGAACAGACAGAGGGGGCACAGACAGGCGCATGAAACGGATCTTATTAAATGTGGTGCTGATGATCCTGGCCTTTACGGTTCAGAACTGCGTGTTCCCGCTGATCCCATTTCTTACCGCGACACCGAACCTGCTTCTGATTCTGACCTTCTCCTTCGGCTTTATCTATGGAAAGGAAGCCGGGCTGTTGTATGGCCTGTTTGCCGGAATTTTGCTGGATCTGTTCTACAGCGGTCCCTTCGGGTTCTACACGCTGCTGTTTATCAACATCGGTTATTTCAACGGCATCTGCACCACATATTATTACGAGGACTATATCAATCTGCCGCTGGTTATGAGTCTGGTCAATGAGCTGATCTATAACCTGTACATTTACGTGTTCCGTTTCCTGATCCGCAACCGGCTGGATTTCCTGTATTACGCAAAGGAGATCATTATTCCGGAACTGATCTTTACGGTGGTAACAACCCTGCTCATTTACCGGTTCTTCCTGTCGGCCAACCGGAGACTGGATGAGCTGGATAACCGCCGGGAGCGGGAATACTAAACCAAAACACGAGACACAAATAGGAGTGACATAAGCGTGCTGAAAGATTTCTTCCATAGAATATATGATTTTTTAAAGCGGGTGTTAAGCTCCCGCATCTTTGCCCTGGCACTGGTGTTTACCGGCATGTTTCTGGTGCTGGCGGCCAAACTGTTTGATCTTCAGATCGTGAACGGAGAATCCTATCTGGAGGATTACGTTCAGATGATTGAAAAGACGGTTACAACGCCGGGCACTCGCGGAAACATTTACGACCGCAACGGAAACCTTCTGGCCTACAACGAACTGGCCTATGCGGTGACGGTGCAGGATACGGGAGACTATCCGAAGAGCGCCGGCATGAATGCCATGCTCTTAAAGCTGGTGCAGATCTTAAACAAGCACGGCTATCAGGCCCAGGGGAAGCTGGAGATTGCCTTAAATGAAGACGGGGAGATGGTTTACACATCCTCCTCCGAGGCAGCCAGAAAGCGTTTCCTGCGGGATTTTTACGGACGTAAATCGGTGGAGGAGCTGGATGACGACAAGGGAAAATACCCCACCGCCGTGACAGCAAGGGAACTGATCGAAAAGAAGAAAACTGCCTACGGACTCGATAAGATGAAGGATGAAAAGGGCAATCCTCTCATCCTTTCTGACGCAGAACTGGTACAGCTTGTCAATATCCGGTATACCATGTCCCTTGTCGCATATAAAAAATATGAGGCCACTACCATCTGTGACCGGGTAGATGACGAAACGGTGGCAGACCTGATGGAGCATACCGCAGAGCTGAAGGGCGTGGAGGTGGCAGAGACCACCATCCGCCGCTACAACGACGCAGTTTACTTCGCGCCGATCATCGGCTACACCGGCAAGGTTCAGGATGATCAGCTAGAAGAACTGAAAAAGACCAACCCGGAGTATGAACTCAATGATATCGTAGGCCGTACCGGCATTGAGGCTTCCATGGAGCTGGAGCTTCAGGGCCACAAGGGATATAAAAATCTCGTGGTCAACAACGTGGGAAATGTAATGCAGGTGATCTCGGAGACCCAGGCATCTACGGGCAATGACATTTATCTGACCATTGACCGGGACCTGCAGATCGGTATCTACCATCTGATCGAGCAGCAGTTGGCCGGTATCGTGGCGAAGGCTCTGGTTAACCAGGATGTGGACACCTCCGCGATCACGGACTCCTCCAAGATCAGCATTCCGGTGAAGGATGCCTATTATCAGCTGATCAACAACAATGTGCTGTCCTTGAGCCATATGGCTTCGGATGAGGCTGCAGACATTGAACGCCAGATTCAGTCCATCTACACCTCATCGAGAGAGCAGATTTTAGAGCGCCTGCGCTATGAGCTTATGAGTGATCATCCGACCATGATGAAGGATCTGCCTCAGGATATGATGGCGTATATGGCTTACATTTATAACTGGCTGTCCGATTCAACCATCGGGATTGTCCAGAAGGACCGCATTGACCAGAACAGCGAGAGCTATCAGGCATGGAAAAATGATGAGATCAGCCTGCGGGATTACATTTATGCCGGTATTTCCGAAAACTGGATCGATACCACCAAGCTGAATGTTACAAGCAAGTATTCCAGCGCCGATGACATCTATCAGGTGCTGGTGGATTATGTGCTGGAGCAGTTGAAGGATGATGCGAAGTTTACCAAGCGCATCTACCGCTATCTGATCAATGACCAGGTCATCACCGGGCGTCAGCTCTGTCTGGCTCTTTACGCCCAGGGCGTACTGCCCTATGACGCGAACGAGGTGCAGCTTTTAACAGCCAACGGTGAGGAATATGCCTTCCAGTTTATCCGCCGCAAGATCCAGAACATTGAACTGACACCGGCCCAGCTGGCCCTGGACCCGTGTACGGGGGGCGTGGTGATAACCGATGTCAACACCGGAGAGGTGCGGGCCCTGGTGACTTATCCGAGCTACGACAACAACCGCCTGTCGGGAAGCGCGGATCCGGCTTACATGAAACAGCTTCAGGAGGATTTGTCCCTGCCGCTTTACAACAACGCAACTCAGGCCAAGAAAGCGCCGGGTTCCACCTTCAAGCCGATCACGGCCATTGCGGGACTGGAAGAGAAGGTCATCAGTCCTTACGAGACCATTGACTGTACCGGTGAATATAAGGAAGTAGATCCGTCCATCAAGTGCTGGATCTACCCGGGACACCATGGCCCGCTGAATGTGGTGGGCGGTCTTCAGAACTCCTGTAACTATTTCTTTGCGGAGGTGGCACACCGACTGGCAACGAACCGGGATACGCTGGTTTACTCCACCGATATGGGGGTGGATACCATTCGCCGGTATGCTTCCATGTTCGGCTTGAACCGCCCGTCGGGCATTGAGATTCCGGAGACAACACCGGAGCTGACCACAGAAGACCCGGAGCGTTCTGCCATGGGACAGGGTACCAACTCCTACTCCAACGTACAGCTTTCCCGTTATGTGGCTGCCATCGCCAACAGCGGAACGGTCTTTGACTTAAGCCTGTTAGATAAGATGACGGATTCTGAGGGAAATCTGATCAAGGACTTCACGCCGGAGGTGACCGGTCATGTGGATATCGCGGATTCCACCTGGGATGCGGTCCATCAGGGTATGCGGGCCGTGATCACGGATGGCTCCGTGAACAAGATCTTTAAGGATCTGGAGGTGGAGATTGCCGGTAAGACCGGTACGGCCCAGGAGTCCAGAACCCGTGGCAACCATGCCTTCTTTATTTCCTATGGTCCGTACACGAACCCGGAAATCTGCGTAACGGTCAATATTCCTTACGGATATTCTTCCTCCAACGCAGCAATGGTGGCAAAAAATGTCTACCGCTTTTACTACGGATATACCGACCTGCAATCCATCCTGGGCAGTGGCGCCCTGGAAGTTTCCAATGTTAAGGTCGGAGACTGATCATCATGCCTTCCGGCAATTCCGGGAGAGCATAAACAACGAAGGGGAGCGGATAAAACATGAAAAACAGGATTGTGATCAAAAGCAGCAAAGCAGGCATGACGGTTATTCTGGATCCGGACTGCAGCTTTGATGAACTGATCGCGGAGCTTGCCACAAAATTTAAGGACTCGGCCCGGTTCTGGGGCAATGCGCAGATGGCGCTGCTGCTTCAGGGACGGTCCCTTACGGCGGCCCAGGAGATGCAGATCGTCAACACGATCACGGAAAATTCCGGCATTGAGGTACTCTGCCTGTTAGACCAGGATCTGGAGCGGGTGGAGCGGTGCGAGAAAGCACTGAACCAGAAACTCATGGAGCTTTCCGAGCGGACCGGTCAGTTTTACCGGGGCGACCTGCATCGGGGAGAGTCCATCGAGTCGGAGGCGAGCATCGTCATCATCGGGGATGTGCGCCACGGTGCCCGGGTGACAGCCAAGGGCAACATTATCGTGCTGGGAGAGCTGCGGGGCTCAGTACACGCCGGAGTCTCCGGCAACCGGGATGCAGTGGTGGCCGCCATGGAGATGGCACCGCTTCAGATCCGTATTGCGGATGTTTCCTGTCATTACGGGGACAAAGGACGCAAGCTGGGCAAGGGTCCCATGGTTGCTTCTGTAGAAAATTGTAGTATTTGTACGAAAGTAATAAAAAAATCTTTCTTAAATATGTTAAATTTCAATTAATACTGGAAATATTTAAGAATATAGGTTAAAATAGGTATGATAGAATTTTTCAGGAGGCGTTTCTATGAGTGAAGTCATGGTAATTACTTCTGGAAAAGGCGGGGTCGGCAAAACCACCACCACCGCAAACATCGGGACAGGCCTGGCGCTGCTTGGATACAGCGTCGTGCTGATCGATACCGACATCGGTCTTCGGAATCTTGATGTTGTGATGGGACTGGAAAACCGCATCATCTACAATCTCGTAGATGTAGTGGAAGGCAACTGCCGCATGAAGCAGGCCCTGATAAGAGACAAAAGATACCCGAATCTGTACCTGCTGCCATCAGCCCAGACCCGGGACAAGTCCTCTGTGAGCCCCGGACAGATGCAGAAGCTGGTGGATGACCTGCGGGAAGAGTTTGACTATATCCTGCTGGACTGCCCGGCAGGAATTGAACAGGGATTTCAGAATGCCATTGCCGGTGCGGACCGGGCCCTGGTGGTCACCACACCGGAGGTATCCGCCATCCGGGACGCAGACCGCATCATCGGTCTTCTGGAGGCGGCGCGCATGGAAGATATCCGTCTCATCGTAAACCGGATCCGCATGGACATGGTCCGCCGGGGTGACATGATGTCCGTCGATGATGTGGCAGACATTCTGGCTGTCCCTGTGATCGGTGCTGTCCCAGACGATGAAGATATTGTCATATCTGCCAATCAGGGAGAACCGCTGGCTGACACAAACTCCCTGGCGGGGGAGGCTTTCCTGAATATCTGCAGAAGGCTTTCCGGGGAATCGGTCCCGCTCATGGATCTGGATCCCCGCAGAGGAATTCTGGTCCGCATTTCCGGATTTTTAAAGAGGGCATAGGAGGTGGAGCGGATGAGAATGCCTGGAAGCTCCGCAAAGAGTAATTCCGGTGAGATTGCCCGGTCCAGACTGAAGCTGCTTCTGGTATCGGACCAGTCCGGGATTAATCCCGGAATCATTGGAATGATCCGGGATGATCTGGTACGTGTCTTATCCAGATATGCCCAGATCGATGCCGGTGCCATGGAACTTCGGCTGATACGCCCGGAGCAGGAGGGCAGACAGGCCCTTTTGCTCACGGCAGCCTTTCCGGTCCGGCAATTTACTACTGTACAGAATCATCTGGACAGCTACATGACGAGGAATGAAGAATGTTCTTAGACTATAACTTCAGAAATTACAACTACCGTTTATTCCTTTATGTGCTGCTGCTGAATATCACAGGCGTTCTGATCATCCGGAGCGCCTCCAACCAGGATGCCTCCATGGTATTTAAACAGATCGTGGGCATTCTGGTCGGACTTACGGCAGTAATCATTTTATCTCTTGCAGATTACCACAAAGTGGTTTCCTTTGCGCCGCTCATCTACGGCGCCAGCCTGGCCTTTCTTCTGGCCGTGCTGGTGTTCGGCGTGAGCAGAGGTGTGGCACGGCGCTGGCTGGTACTTCCGGTCATTGGCCAGATCCAGCCGTCTGAGTTTGTAAAGATTGGCCTGATTGTTTTTTTTTCCTGGTATTTTTCCAGGTATCAGGAGCGGGTCAACCAGTTTAAGATCCTGTTTTTTGCGGGACTTTTATTTCTGGCTGCATTTGGCCTGATCTTTTTACAGCCCAACCTGTCCACCAGCCTGGTTACCCTGGTAATTTTTCTCTGTATGCTGTTTGCAGCCGGTTTAAGCTACCGATGGATCCTTGGAGCACTGGCGGTGGTGGTTCCCTGCGGGGCACTGTTCATCTATCTGCTCCAGTACAACATGGTGCCGTTCCTGAAAGACTATCAGGTACGCCGTATCATGGCGTTCATTGATCCTGCAAACTATGCGGAGGCCAATCTCCAGCAGAATAACTCCATCATGGCGATCGGCTCCGGCATGCTGCAGGGAAAAGGACTCAATAACAATACTCTGGCATCCGTAAAGAACGGAAACTTCCTTTCCGAGGAACAGACAGACTTTATCTTTGCTGTCATCGGGGAAGAGCTGGGCTTTATTGGCTGCATTGCCGTGATCGCCCTGATCGCGCTGACTGTCTACGAATGTCTCATTATGGCAGCCAGGGCAAAAGATCTGATGGGAAGCCTGCTCTGCGTGGGCCTCGCTTCCCTGCTGGCATTCCAGAGTTTTGCTAATATAGCTGTAGCTACAGGCATCCTGCCGAATACCGGCCTTCCGCTTCCCTTTATCAGTTACGGAGTAAGTTCGCTCCTGAGTGTATATCTGGGCGTCGGTGTGGTGATGAATGTAGGACTTCAGAGAAAAGTAAGCAACTAATAAAGGAGGGTTCTGTTATGAACATCGGTTTAATCGCACATGATTCCAAAAAGAAGCTGATGCAGAATTTCTGCATTGCATACAGAGGAATTTTGAATAAACATGAACTGTATGCAACCGGCACGACCGGACGCCTGATTGAAGAGGTGACCAACTTAAACGTACACAAGTATCTGGCCGGTCATCTGGGCGGACAGCAGCAGCTTGCATCCCAGATCGAGCACAATGACATGGATATGGTCATTTACCTGCGCGATCCGCTGCATCCGAAAAAACACGAGCCGGACGTAAATGATGTAGTCCGCCTGTGTGATATCTACAACATTCCGTTTGCAACCAATCTGGCTACCGCGGAGCTCCTGATCAAGGCTTTGGACCGCGGCGATCTGGAGTGGCGCGAAGTGTATCGTTAGAGGTGCGCGGTTTGAAAAGAATAAGAACAATCACGGCAGCCTGTCTGCTTGTCGGCCTGGTACTTTCCGGCTGCGGCAGCCAGACGCAGGTTATCTATGAAAGCTCCCGCCTGGAAACCATGGCAGAAGACCTGCAGGAAAATGCCCAGGCAGATTCCTTCGCCAAGAATCTGTGTGTGGTTACCGGGGAGGAAGACGGTGAAGACGCGTCTGTGACGGCAGAAGCGGCAGCCGTTTTCGGTGTGGATTCCAAAGAAGTGATTTCCCAGAAAAATCCCTTCGAACGCCTGTATCCGGCCAGCATCACCAAGATCATGACGGCCCTTATCGCAATCCGGGACGGCAATTTAAGTGATTCTGTGACGGTAGGCCCGGAGACAGTCATCACCGAGACCGGAGCATCCTTGGCACATATTAATCCGGGAGATACCCTGACCATGGAGCAGCTTTTGTATGGACTTATGCTTCCCTCTGGCAATGATGCCGGGGCAGCCATTGCGGTTCACATGGCAGGCAGCACCGAGGCCTTCGCGGAAAAGATGAACGAGACGGCTCATGCCCTTGGAGCAACCGATACCCATTTCGTGAATCCCCACGGGTTGAGCGATGACGATCACTACACAACGGCATATGACCTGTACCTGATCTTTAACGAGGCTTTAAAATATCCGGAGTTCCGCCAGATCATCGGCACGGTATCCTATCAGGCACAGTACACGGACAGCACCGGACAGACAAAAACCCAGGAATGGAAAAACAGCAACCAGTATTTAAATGGCAAATCCAAGGCGCCGGATGGCGTTACGGTGATTGGGGGAAAGACCGGCACCACCAGGGCAGCAGGCTCCTGCCTGATCCTTGGGTGTCAGGATGAAAACAGCAATGATTATATCTCTGTCGTGCTGAAGGCAGAGAGCAGAGATGTCCTCTACGATAATATGACAAAGATTATTGGTAAAATTGTCAATTAGTGATTGCATATTCCATATATTTGTACTATAATTACGTTAATAATAAAAGAATTTTTATACAGATTCAATAAACCCAAGGAGGACACGACTATGGTTCAGATCATTGCAGGCAGAAAAGGCAAAGGAAAAACAAAGCATCTGTTGGATATGGCAAACAACGGTATCAAGGCAGCTACCGGCTCCATCGTTTATCTTGATAAGAGTTCCAAACATATGTATGAGCTCAACAACCGGATCCGCCTGATCAACGTGAATGAGTACCCGGTTTCCACCAGCCAGGGATTCATCGGTTTCATCTGTGGCATCATTTCCCAGGATCATGATATCGAAACGATGTTTTTAGACAGCTTTTTGAAGCTTGCAGGTTTAGAGGGAGAAGACATCAGCGAGACCATTACCACATTAGAGGGAATCAGTGAGAAATACAATGTGAACTTCGTATTAAGCATCTCTATGGATGCCGCAGAAATGCCGGAGAACGCACAGAAGGACGTAGTGGTTTCTCTGTAATACATAATCCGTATTCTTTACAGCCGGGGCGGCAGGTTCTCCCCGGCTGTTTGTGTGACAGTAAATACGTGCTCCCTTAAGCACGGGAACCACGCACAAAGACACCAGATACTGCCGGGAGGAACAGGGCATTGGCAAAAAAGAAGAAATCAAACATTGTAAGATATCGCCATCCGCACAACATCAACGTAGGCATGATCATCTTCGCGATCATCTTCGTATATTTGGTCTTCAGTGTTTATACTTACATGAAAAAGGAGAAGGTTCAGTTTTATGAGGTTGTGGAGGGCAACATCGTAAATGACCGCGAGTATACCGGCATCATCCTGCGGGATGAGCGAGTGGAAAATACAGACCGGGCCGGATATATCAACTATTATATCCGGGAGGGAAAGCGCGCCGCCATCGGCACCCGCATCTACTCCATTGACGAGACCGGCAACATGGCAGAACTGGTGCAGGAAAATCCGGATGCGAATGTGGGCCTGACAGATGCGAACTTAAGTGATGTCAAGCGCCAGCTTTCCGCCTTTTCCATGAATTACAGCGACCAGAAATTTGAGAGTACCTATGACCTGCAGTATTCCCTGGAGGCAGCGGTGCTGGAGTATGCGAATTTCAATGCGCTGGGAAATCTGGATGCCATCATGCAGCAGGCGGGAGCTTCCTTTGTTCAGGTGACCGCTCCGGTGTCCGGTGTCGTTTCCTACGCGGTAGACGGCTTTGAGAGCCTGACGGCAGACCAGATCACGGAAAGTACCTTTGACCGTTCCAATTATTCCAAGGCCATTACCAAGGCTGGCCAGCTCATTGAGCAGTCAGCACCGGTTTACAAGCTCATCACTTCCGACAACTGGAGCATTGTATTCCCCCTGACGGATGACGCAGTGGAAGAATACAAGGACCAGACGCAGCTTCATGTCACATTTTCTGCCAATGATCTGGATGTGACCGGAGATTTTTCTATCATTACCGGAGCGGACGGAGCTTCCTACGGCAAACTGGATTTCACCCAGTATATGGTGCAGTTTGCTTCCGACCGCTATGTGACCTTTGAGGTGGATACGGAAAAGGCAGACGGCCTGAAGATTCCGGTTACCGCAGTGACGGAGAAGGAGTTCTACCTGATCCCGTTGGAGTACATGGTACAGGGCGGGGACAGCAGCGATACCGGCTTCATGAAGGAGATTTATTCGGAGAGCGGTACTTCAGCAGAATTTGTACCGGTTTCCATCTATTATGCGACAGACGAGTATTATTATATTGAAAAGGGAGAGGATTCCCCGCTGCAGTCTGGGGATTATGTGGTGAAGCCGGATTCCCAGGACCGTTATCAGATAGGGCAGAGCGCGTCCCTGCAGGGCGTATATAATATCAACAAAGGCTATGCCGTGTTCAAGCAGATTGAGATCATCAAATCCAACGATGAGTATTATTCCATTAAGAAGGGTACCAGCTACGGCCTTTCGGTATATGATCATATTGTGCTGGATGCGAATGCGGTGTATGAGGGTCAGCTGATTTACCAGTAATTCCGGTCAGAGCAGCGCAAATACAGAATATAGGAGGTAACGGCAGAATCATGAACACCATAAGAGAACATCTGAGTGAAGTAAGAGAAAATATTCGGAAGGCCTGCGAGAAAGCAGGCCGCTCTCCGGAGGAGGTTACCCTGATCGCGGTCAGCAAGACCAAGCCGCTTTTCATGCTGGAGGAAGCCTACGAGGCCGGTGCCCGGGATTTCGGCGAGAACAAGGTACAGGAAATTCTGGAAAAATGTCCGAAGATGCCGGAGGATGCCCGGTTCCATATGATCGGCCATCTGCAGCGCAATAAGGTAAAGCAGGTGCTTCCCCATGCCGTGCTGATCCATTCCGTGGATTCCCTGCGGCTGGCAGAGCAGATTGAACAGGAGGCGGAAAAACTGGGGATTACCGCAAAGATCCTTCTGGAAGTCAACGTGGCAAAAGAGGAGAGCAAATTTGGTATGATGCCAGAAGCTGTGCCGGAAATGGTAGAGCAAATTTCGGCATTTCCACATCTTCAGATTGAAGGCCTCATGACCATTGCACCCTTCGTGGATGATCCCGAAAAAAATCGTCCGGTTTTTCGAAAATTATATCAATTATCTGTTGACATCAAAAAGAAAAACATTGATAATGTTAACATGAGTGTCCTTTCTATGGGTATGACCGGAGATTATCGGGTGGCTGTAGAGGAAGGGGCAACCATGATAAGAGTCGGTACCGGAATATTCGGTGCCAGATAAGGATTGGAGAGAATATAGGTTATGAGCATTTTGAGCAAGCTGATGGATACCATGCGTTTTAGTCCGGATGAGGACGAAGAATACTTTGGTCCGGATGAAGATTATGAGGCTGAAAAGCCAGCCAAAAGGGGACGTTTCCCGGCTCGTGAGGAGTCTGAGAGCTACGACGACGGGGGCGAGGAAAAACCAAGATTCTTCTCTCGTTCTTCTAAAGTAGTCCCGATGAAGCGCAGCATGGAGGTGTCCATGGTAAAGCCTACTTCAATCGAGGATGCAAGAGAAATTTGTGATTATCTGCTGGCCGGCAAGGCGGTAGTTTTGAATATGGAAGGAATCCACACGGAGATCGCACAGCGTATCATTGATTTTACGTCTGGTTCCACATACTCCATGAACGGAAATCTTCAGAAAATTTCCAGTTACATCTTTATTGCCACACCGGAGTCCGTAGAACTCTCCGGTGATTTCCAGGAGATGATCGGGAACGGCGCACTGGATGTATCCGGGCTGAATATCCGCTTATAAAACCAGGCAGACAAGGGTACAGACAATTTTCCGATGGACAAAAGAGGAAGATTGTCTGTATTTCTTTATTCAGATTTATATTCAGAAAGAGAAGGAGCACAGACATCATGAGTGATCGCATGACAGTACATCGGGACGGAAAGCCCATTTATGATATTGTAATGGAAGAAAATTATGACAGACTGGGACAGGAGGTGGCATCTCTTTCTGTCCGGGAGCGCAGACTTTGCGTGGTAACAGACAGCACGGTAGCAGAGCTTTACAGCGAAACGGTCATCCGGCAGCTTGAGCCGGTCTGCAAAGAGGTTCATCTTTTTGTGTTCCCGGCCGGGGAGGAGAACAAGAATCTGGATACGGTGCGGAGCTTATATGAGTTTCTGATCCGGAACCATTATGACCGGAATGATATGCTGGTTGCACTGGGCGGCGGCGTGGTAGGGGATCTCTGCGGTTTTACCGCGGCAACTTACCTGCGGGGTATCCGCTTTATTCAGGTACCGACCACCCTTCTGGCTCAGGTAGACTCCAGCATCGGCGGAAAAACCGGTGTGGATTTTGATGCCTACAAGAATATGGTAGGCGCTTTCCATATGCCGCAGCTGGTCTACACGGCTGCCGCAAGCCTTCTGACCCTGACGGAGGAACAGTTTGCCTGCGGCATGGGCGAGGTGATCAAACACGGTCTGATCATGGCTGCAGATTACTATGAGTGGCTGCAGATCCACCGGGAGGAGATCCTTGCAAGAGATCTCTCCATCTGTGAACAGATGATCCTGGTCAGCTGCCGCATCAAGCGGGATGTGGTAGAGCAGGATCCGACGGAGCAGGGGCTCCGGGGAATCTTGAACTTTGGCCACACCCTGGGCCATGCCATTGAAAAACTGATGCATTTCCAGCTGCTGCACGGTCAGTGTGTGGCATTGGGCAGTGTAGCTGCGGCCGGCCTTTCTGCAATGCGCAGGGAGATCACCCTGGAAGAGGCGCTGCAGATCCGGGAGGTATTCTTTCAGTTCGGACTTCCGGTATCCATTGCGAATTTTGAACTTTCCAAAGAGGAGATCATTGCAGCGACCAGGAACGATAAAAAGATGGATTCCGGCAAGATCAAATTTATCCTGCTGCACCGGATCGGGGAAGCCTTCATCGACCGCACCGTCACCGAGGAAGAGATGGCTGCGTGCCTGGACTGGCTGATGGGAGGTTCTGATGAAGACGAGAGGATTTAATCTGCTTTCCTGGGCTGCTTTAAGCCTGCTCCTGGTTCTGTTTGACCAGTATACCAAGCTTCTGGCTGTGGCACGCCTGAAGGGGAAAACACCTTTTGTGATCCTGGACGGAGTCTTTGAACTGCTATATTCGGAGAACCGCGGTGCCGCCTTTGGCATGATGCAGGGAAAACAGGGCTTCTTTTTCCTGATCGGAGCCGTGGTATTGGCAGCAGCCATCTATGTGATGTGGCGTATGCCGGGCTGGAGCTGCCTGCGTTATACCGGCCTTCGCATCTGCACCATTCTAATCACGGCGGGAGCGCTGGGAAACATGGTGGACCGTACCACCCAGGGGTATGTGGTGGACTTTTTATACTTTAAGCTGATCGACTTTCCAATCTTCAATGTGGCCGATATCTATGTGACCACAGCGACAGCAGCTCTTTTGTGCTTCCTCTGCTTTTTCTATAAGGAAGACGATCTGGCTGTTTTCGAGTGGAAGAAGGGGGAGCGCCGGTGATCTACGAACTGACTGCGGAGTCTGCTGCAGGACAGCGGATCGACAAATATCTGAGTGAACAGCTTTCAGAACTGTCCCGTTCCTATCTCCAGAAGCTGTTAAAAGACGGCGGTGTGGAGGTCAACGGAAAGGCGGTCAAGAGCAACTACAAGCTTTCGGAGGGAGATCAGATCCGTCTGGAGGTGCCGGAGGCGGTAGAGCCGGAGATTGCGGCAGAACCCATGGATCTGGACATCCTCTACGAGGACAGGGACATCATTCTTGTTAATAAGCCAAAGGGCATGGTCGTACATCCGGCCGCCGGGCATTACACCGGAACCCTGGTAAATGGCCTCATGTACCACTGCAGAGACGAACTTTCCGGGATTAACGGAGTTATGAGACCTGGTATTGTCCACCGGATCGACATGGATACCACCGGCGTCCTGATCGTCTGCAAGAACGATAAGGCCCATAACGCCATTGCGGAGCAGTTGAAGGTCCATTCCATCACCCGCAGGTACTATGCCATTGTCCACGGTGTTATTAAGGAGGACGACGGAACGGTAAACGCGCCCATCGGACGCCATCCGGTGGACCGCAAGAAGATGAGCATCAACGAGAAGAACGGAAAAGAGGCCGTCACCCATTACCATGTGCTGAAACGCTTCCGCCGCTTTACTTATGTGGAATGCCGGCTGGAGACCGGGCGGACCCATCAGATCCGTGTTCACATGGCGAGCATTGGACATCCGCTTCTCGGGGATCAGGTTTACGGTCCGGCAAAGGTGCCGTTTTCCGGGCTTCAGGGTCAGACCCTGCATGCCGGGGTGCTGGGCATCATTCACCCGTCCACCGGGGAATACATGGAGTTTCGGGCACCGTTTCCGGAATATTTCGAGAAGCTTCTGCGAAAGCTGGAGCAGGATTAAAGTTCGGAATTTGGAATACGGCAAATTCCGTTGCTGGTCATACAACGCATGAACAGCAATAAATTATCTGAAAATAAACAAATTATATTGCATCGTTCCTATACATTCCGGATTTTTTGTGTTATAATTTAATCAATAAAAGAAATACATCATGTGCATGCTGAAAGGAGAAGATAGTATGAGAGGAAATCTTGTTATTACAATTGGACGTCAGTGTGGAAGCGGCGGTAAGATGATCGGCCAGAAAATCGCAGAAAAGCTGGGTGTAAAGTGCTACGATAAAGAACTCCTTGCCAGAGCGGCCAAAGAGAGCGGATTATGTGAGGAGCTTTTCGAGACCCACGATGAGAAACCAACCAGCAGCTTCTTATATTCTCTGGTTATGGATACTTATTCTCTTGGCTATACCACCTCAGCTTATATGGATATGCCAATCAACCATAAGATCTTCCTGGCTCAGTTTGACACCATCAAGAAGATCGCAAACGAGGAGTCCTGTGTCATTGTAGGACGTTGTGCAGACTACGCGCTGGCAGATTATCCGAATACCGTATCTGTATTCATTACCGGCAACGATGAGGATAAGATCAGCAGCATCAAGAATCTTTACAATGTAGATGATGCGAAGGCAAAAGATATCATGGTAAAGACCGACAAGAAGCGTTCCAGCTACTATAATTACTACTCCAGCAAGAAGTGGGGCGATTCCAGAAGCTATGACATGTGCATCAACAGCTCCGTACTGGGACCGGATGGCACAGCAGATATGATCATCGCTTTTGCCAAGGCGAAAGAGGCACAGAACAAAGCAAAATAAGTGTAACAGATGTAATATAAAATTAATATTTTTTTCACATCTATCGCTTAAAATATCAGACAAGGTATGATATACTGAATGGTAGCATAAATGAGGAGAAATACCATGTCTGAAGAAAAGAAAGACTATACCCAGATCATCAGGAGAGCCAGAAGGCGCAGAAAGAGGGCACAGTACCTGCGTATTACAGGAATTGCAGCCGTTCTGCTCCTTCTGGTTTTGTGCGTTTTATTTTTGTGGAAAAAAGGCGGATTTCCGGCTCTGTCCGTAAGACCCGGAAATGTAACGATCGCGACAGACTCGAATGCAGAGACCGGCGCTTCGGAAGATGCCGAAAACGCGGAAGCCCTTTCCCGGGAGGGAGAAGATGCGGAAGTCCGTATTGAGGATGCGGAGAAGCAGGCTGTTGTAGATTCCTACCGGAATCTTGGACTGGTCCAGGTATCCGGTTATCTGAATGTCCGGGAGACACCGGGATCTGATGGCAGGATCATCGGAAAACTGGAACAGAACAGTGCCTGCGAGATCCTCGACACAGAAGGAAACTGGGACCATATTTCATCCGGCGGCATTGAGGGTTACATCCACAATCAGTATGTGATCAGTGGGGAAGAGGCCCGGACGAAGGCCCTGGACTATGTCACGAAGATGGCCATTGTCCAGACGGAAAAGCTGAATATACGTCAGGAGCCGGTGCTGGACCCGGCCAATGTGGTGGGGCAGGCACTGGTCAATGAGCGCTACACGGTAGAGGAAGAGCTGGAGGGCTGGGTGAAGATCCCGGATGGCTATATCTCCGCGGACTATGTCACCGTAGGCATGGCATTGAATGAGGCAAGAAAGCTGGATTTGAAGGCAATGGCCCTGAACCAGTATGATAACCTGCTCATCTCCAAGGTGGACAACTACCTGAATATCCGTAAGGAGCCAAGCACCGATTCTCAGTCCAATATCATTGGCAAGCTGACCAGCAAGGCGGCCGGTGAGATCCTGGAAACGCTGGACGGCTGGTACAAGATCAAATCCGGATCCATCACCGGTTACGTGACGGCGGATCCCCAATATGTAGCGGTGGGGCAGGAGGCAAAGGATCTGGCAGTAAATGCGGCATCCCTGATGGCAATTGTAACCACGGACCGCCTGAATGTCCGGGCAGAGCCGAATACGGACGCAAAGATCTGGACCCAGATTTCCAAGGAAGAGCGTTATTCTGTGGTATCCCAGCTGGACGGCTGGGTGGAAATTGAACTGGATGCCGGTGACGGAGACGGCGGCGAAAGTGCGGACAACGCCTATATTTCTACCCGGGACAACAACGTGGAGGTCCGCTATGCGTTAAACGAAGCCATCAAATTCTCCCCGCTGGAGGAAAAGGCAAACCAGACTGCTTCCCTGCGTAGCCAGGTAGTCAACTATGCGCTGCAGTTTGTGGGCGGGCGTTATGTCTGGGGCGGCAATGATCCCCATACCGGCGCGGACTGTTCCGGATTTGTAAAGTATGTCTTAAGCCATGTTGCCGGAGTCGGACTTCCGAGAACCTCCAGGGAGCAGGCCAAGGCAGGACGTTCCGTCAAGTCCAGCGAGATGCGCCCGGGTGACCTGATCTTCTATACCAACAGCAAGGGTACCGTCAACCACGTGGCCATGTACATCGGCAACGGACAGATCGTCCATGCGGCGAGCCGCAGAAGCGGAATCAAAATCTCAACCTGGAATTACCGCACCCCGAAGACCATCCGGTCCTTCCTGGACTGATCGCGGAATAAAAGGGCAGAAAAAATAATATCGAAAAGCAACAAAAAAAAGGATTTCCCATGATCTTATGATCATAAGGGAAATCCTTTTTGTATGACAGGAAATTGCGCCCTGTCATGCAGAAACGCTCCGCGGGGGTGCATATTATAAGAAATGAAAAATCTGACTTTTAATAGGCAGTATTCGAAAATACAGTTCCGTGCAGGAACGGCTTTTCTACTTCTGTCAGGATGTGAATGAAATCCCGCATGTATTTGGTGAGATATAAGTCTTTGCGATGACAGAGATAAAAGCTTCGCTGGTTCTCAATACCCTTGATGGGGTAAACTGAGCAGTAAGGATAAAGCTCCGGTGACATCTCGATGTAGTTGATCGGGCAGATCATGACTGCGTCGCAGGCGATGGTGGTGCGCTTGCCCACTTCGATGCTGGTGGTTTTTAACAGAATTTTGGGTTGGATGTCGTAAGTGGCAAATAACTGTTTTTGAACAGTGCTCACATTGTGCCCTTCTTTGCTGGCTACGAACTTTTCATTTCGCGCTTCGCTGATCTCGATCGGGGTTCCGGAAGGAATGCGTTTGGCCAGATCTGTGTTGCGGCTGGTCAGAAGCACCAGATCCTCATCCTCGATCAGAACATAATTCAGCTCTTCGTGTTTGGGGTAGGTGGTCAGGCAGGCAAGGTCAATGGCGCCCTCCAGAAGCATGGACTCGGTGATGGCAGAGCCGTGCTCCTGCAGATCAATGTCCACAAAGGGATACTGCTTCATAAAGCGCGGAAGCACATAGGGAAGCACCTGCATGGCGCGCTGGACCGGGATGCCGAGTTTCAGGCAGCCGTGGTCCTCGTGGTTGATCTCATCGATCTCTTTTTGCAGATTGTTGTTGATGGTAAGGATCTGCTTGGCTGCTTCGATATATTTTTCTCCGGCGTAAGTCAGGGTGATGGGGTCGGTGGAACGGTCAAAGATGGCGGTGCCGAGGTTCGTTTCCACCAGCTTGATCATCTGGCTCAAGGATGGCTGGGAAATGAAAAGCTTTTTTGCGGCTGCCGTGATGCTGCCCTCCTGCATGACGGTCAGCATATACTGGGCGTGTTTGATATTCATAAGAAAAACTCCCCCTCTGTAGCAGTTTATGATTTGGTAAAATAGAACCGGTGTTTTCTATATATGATACCATAAATCGGCTGCGGATTCAATCGCAGGTGAATCCGGGAGCCCATAACTTTTTCCATTAGATGCCATAGGATAAAAATTATCAAAAACAGAAAAGATATAGAGAAAACCTTATATTCACTATAATAATTTAAGTATTTGAAAGATTGTACTCCGAGTGATACACTGAGGATGAACAAAAAACCGGTGTGTGATAGCAAAAACATACGGCGGAGAAGTATTGATTGTCTTCGGACAAAAGGAGGAAGAAAATGGAAGTAAAGAAAGCTGCCATGGCAGGTACTCTGGAATCCAGCGATGCCCAGGTTACCGTAGAGCCGGGAAATGGTACTGTTGAGCTTTCCATCGAGAGCAGTGTGATTCACCAGTTTGGAAAGCAGATCAAAGCAACCGTCCTTGAGACCTTAAACCGTCTGGATGTAAAAGATGCGAAGGTGACTGTAGTGGACAAAGGTGCTTTAGACTGCACATTAAAAGCACGTGTTGAGTGCGCAGTATACCGTTCCAACGATATCACTGAGAATCTTCCATGGGGAGGTGTAATTAAATAATGAGCCATCCGAACAAAAAAAGACTGAGACGTTCCATGATGTTCTTAAACTGCCAGAAACCGGGTCTGATCAAGGATCCGTACATCTACAAACCGGATTCCATCATGCTGGATCTGGAGGATGCGGTAGCAGAGAACCAGAAAGATGCAGCAAGATACTCTCTGTATCATGCGCTGCAGGAGATCGATTACCGCGGAGTTGAGCGCGTTGTCCGCATCAACGGACTGGACACTCCGCACTGGAAGGAAGATATCCGTGTCTGCGTAGCAGGCGGTGCTGATACCATCCGTATCGCAAAGACCGAGACCGCACAGGACGTACATACCGTAGAGGAGCATGTACTGGCAGCAGAGAGAGAGTTCGGCAGACCGGAAGGTTCCACTCTGTTAATGGCAGCTCTGGAGTCCTGCAAGGGCGTCTTAAATGCCCTTGAGGTTTGTAAGTCTTCTGACCGTCTGATCGGTATCGCCCTTTCCGGCGGTGACTACACCAAGGATCTGCAAACCGTCATCACCGGAACCGGTGTGGAGCTGCAGGGCGCAAGACAACAGATGATCATCGCCGCAAGAGCAGCCGGTGTACAGTGCTGGGACACCGTATTCACCAATCTCGACGCTATGGATGTGTTCGAAGAAGAAGTAAAGATGATCAAGATGATGGGCTTCGATGGTAAATCTCTTGTAAACCCGCGTCAGATCGATGTTGTTCATAAGATCTTCACCCCGACCCAGAAAGAGATCATCTTCGCAGAGAAGGTCGTAAAAGAGATCGATGAGAAGAAGGCACTGGGTATCGGCGTATTTACCGTAGACGGCAAGATGATCGACATCGCATTCTACGACGGAGCAAAGAGAACAATTGCCCTGGCAAAAGCATCAGGCGTATATGAGGGGGATTTATAAGATGATCAATGCAGTAGGAAGAGAAATCCCGGAAGAGGTCTTAAAGGCAACCGGCAAGGAAGCGTTCAAGGGCGCTTACGCTTACGATAATTACGAGTATACAAAAGCAGCTCCGAAGGCTCACACCATGATGGATCCGAAGAGAAGCAAGATCGTGGAGAACATCCATGATGCATTAGTAAAATGTGAGATCAAAGATGGCATGACCATTTCCTTCCACCATCACTTCCGTGAGGGTGACTATGTGGTAAACATGGTTATGGACGAGATCCACAACATGGGCATCAAGGGCATTACCATCTGCGCAAGCTCCCTTGGTAAAGCAAACGATGCCATTGTTCCGTACATCGAGGACGGCACCATCGTCGGCATCCAGTCTTCCGGTGTTCGCGGTAAGATCGGTGAGGCAATCTCCACCGGCAAATTAAGAGATATCGCGATCATGCGTTCCCACGGCGGCCGTGTAAGAGCCATCGAGTCCGGTGAGGTTCATATCGACATCGCATTCATCGGTGCACCGACCTGCGATGAGTACGGCAACATGAGAGCAAACGGCGGAAAGAGCGACTGCGGCGTATTATCCTACGCAATGGTAGACGCACAGTACGCAGACAGAGTCGTAGCGATCACCGATTGCCTCGTACCGTTCCCGAACATCCCGGCAAGCATCTCCATGACCCAGGTTGACTTCGTCTGCGTCGTAGACGAGATCGGTAACCCGGCCAAGATCGCAACCGGCGCAGCAAAACCGACCACCGATGTCCGTAAGATCATGATGGCTGATTACTGCACCCAGTTCGTGATCAACACCCCGTACTTCAAGGATGGTTTCTCCTATCAGACCGGTGTCGGCGGAGCATCCATTGCCTCCACCATTTCTCTTGGAAAGATCATGGAGGAGCGCGGCATTAAGATGGGACTTGGCCTTGGCGGTATCACCACCCCGATGTGCAATCTGCTTGCGAAGGGCCTCATCGACAAGATCGTAGATACCCAGGATTTCGATATGGGCGCAATTGAGTCCATCAAATCCAACCCGAACCACATCGAGATCTCTGCATCCGAGTATGCAGATCCGTTTAACAAGGGCGCTTACGTGAACAAGCTTGACTTCGTGATCCTGGCATCCCTTGAGGTTGATGTAAACTTCAACTGTAACGTAGTGGTAGGTTCCGATGGCATGATCACCGGAGCACAGGGCGGACATCCGGATACCGCAGCAGGCGCAAAGTGCACCATCGTGATCGCACCGCTTCTGCAGGGCAGAATTCCGGCAATCTGCACCAACGTAACCACCGTAACCACTCCGGGCGAGACCGTAGATGTTGTTATCACCGATTACGGTATCGCTATCAACCCGCGCAGACAGGACCTGATCGAGTGCATGAAAGACGTAAAGCTTCCGTTCTGCACCATTGAAGAGCTGCGTGACAAGGCATACGCTATCGTAGGCGAGCCGGATCCGGTACAGTTTGGTGACCGCGTAGTAGGCATCATCGAGAGCCGTGACGGTACCGTGCTGGATGTCGTTCGCGAGATCAAAGAGTATGAGTTTAAAGACTGATCTTATGTAACAACGGATGAAGAAAAAACGAAATCCGTATGATAAGCGATTTTGGGTCCGGCCAGAGCCGGGAATCTCTGGCCGGACCGGTAACAAAACAACACTTACACACAATATAGGGGAAAATATATGTCAGAATTAGTAGTAGGTATTTTAGGCTTTGCCTGTATCGTTGCCTTAGTATTAACACTGTTTAAGAGTAAAACCATGCCGAGTATGGCATTCATCATTTTTCCGTCCATCCTGGCACTGATCCTGGTAATTGGCGGATATTACACCATCGATCAGATCGGCGATCTGATCAAGGGCGGCTTTAAGAGCACCGGCCCAACCGCAGCACTGTTTGTATTCTCCGTGCTGTTCTTCGGTATCATGACCGATGCAGGTATGTTTGATGTTATCATCAACAAGCTGATGAAACACGTTGGAGATAATGTTATCGGTGTAACCGTTATGACTGCCATCATAGCCCTGATTGGCCATCTGGACGGCGGCGGCGCTTCCACCTTCCTGATCGTAGTTCCGGCAATGCTTCCGGTTTACAAGAAGATGCATATGAGGCCGTCCACCCTGCTTCGTGTAGCCGTTCTGGCAATGGGTGTTTTAAACCTGATGCCGTGGGCAGGCCCGACCATGCGTGCAGCATCTGTACTGGGTATGGAGGCTGGACAGCTCTGGGGCAAACTGATCCCGATCCAGATGTTTGGTATCGCACTCTGTCTGGTACACGCAGTATTCGCCGGTGTTCAGGAGAAGAGAAGAGGCGCAGGCCTGAATGGTAAGCTGGCACAGGAGGCAAGTGCCGAGGATGCAGCAGAAGAGGCTCAGCACGAGGCTGATGAGAATGAGTACGCAAGACCGAAGCTGTTCGCATTCAACGTATGCCTGACCATCGCAGTTATCGCAATGTTAGTATGGGACAGATTCCCGAGCTACTTCCCGTTCATGCTGGGTGTAGCAGCAGCTCTGCTTGTTAACTATACTCCGATCAAGCTGCAGAAGAAGATGATCAACCGTCATGCAGGTCCGGCTCTGATGATGTGCTCTACCCTGATGGGCGCAGCAGTTCTGATGGGTGTTCTGGTTTACGGTTTCAACGCAGATGGCGCAGCAGTTATCGCAAAGCCGGGCGTTGAGATGATGAGAACCTCTGTGGTATCCAACATGGCTGGCATCATTTCCATGATTCTGCCTGCAGCACTGGGACAGCACCTGCCGCTGGTTATTGGTATCCTGTCTGTACCGTTAGCACTTTGCTTCGATACCGACTCTTACTTCTACGGAATGCTCCCGGTTATGATCGCAATCGGATCTTCCTTCGGTGTAGAGGCATTCCCGATCGCAGTAGCTATGGTTGTATGCCGTAACTGTGCAACCTTCATCAGCCCGATGGTACCGGCAACTCTGCTTGGTATTGGTCTGGCAGATGTAGATATCAAGGATCACATCAAGGCTTGCTTCGGATATGTATGGGTATTCTCTATTTTATGTATGCTGTTTGCAGTAATGCTGGGAATCCTTCCGCTGTAATGACTTTGAAGCTGTTGCCAGGTGCCGAGGGCACTTCCACAGCTGAACTTGCTTCGTGGTGACATGTTTGTTTTATATCGAATGTATGGAAACAGAAACTGTCTGGTGGTAGAAATGCCGCCAGGCAGTTTTTTGTGTGATAGGAAATTGCGCCCTGTCAATTCACTTTTTTTATGACAGGAAATTGCGTCCTGTCAATTCACTTTTTTATCGGATTTTGCGATGAAAATTTCTGGTTCTTTTTCTTTTTCGTGGTTATGGTTATATTGAAGCTTTTAGGTTTTCTGCAGAGTCACGTTCTCTGTATAGAAGGCTGCTGTTCTGGCAGCCTGTCTGTGTATTCACACAGGCAATCCCCTGCAACGATCATCTTGGAAAAGGAAAGGAGTTTTTTTGTGTTCAGTAAAGTATACAGTGGAGGACTGCGCGGTATAGACGGCTACGTGGTCCAGGTAGAGGCGGACGTCAGTGACGGTCTGCCTGGTTTTTATATGGTGGGCTCCCTGGCTTCGGAGGTAAAGGAGGCAGAGGAGCGGGTGCGTACCGCCATGCGCAATTCCGGTTATCATCTGTACTCCAAAAAGATCACCGTAAATCTTTCTCCGGCAAATGTGAGAAAGGAAGGAACTGCCTGTGATCTGCCCGTGGCAGTCGCGGTTCTGGCAGCCTACGGCATAGTGATGCAGCCTGAACTGAAACAAACCGGATTTCTCGGAGAACTGGGGCTGGATGGAAGGATCAAGCCAGTGCGCGGAGTGCTTTCCATGGTGCTTGCCATGGCAGAGAAGGGACTGAAGCGATGTTTTCTCCCGGAAGAGAATGTGGCAGAAGGAATTGCCGCAGAATGCCTGGAAATCGTAAAGATCCGGAATCTGCAGGATGTGATCGAGCTCTTAAATGAACCGGAGAAGATCCATGCGGAAAGCGCGGCAGAGGGTGTCAGCAGGCAGATGGATTACAACGTGGATTTTTCTGAGATCAACGGGCAGAAGCTTATGCGCCGCGCAACCGAGGTGGCAGTGGCGGGTGGTCACAATCTTTTGTACATCGGACCGCCGGGAAGCGGCAAGAGCATGATGGCAAGACGCATTCCAACCATTATGCCAACCCTTTCCCGGGAGGAACAGCTGGAGGTATCCAAGGTGTACAGTATCTGCGGCATGCTGCCGGAAAATCATGCCCTGGTCGGGACACGGCCATACCGGGCGCCGCATCACACCATCAGTGCCCAGGCCCTGACCGGAGGTGGCATCCTGCCAAAACCCGGAGAGATTTCCCTGGCATCCCGGGGTGTCCTGTTTCTGGATGAACTGCCGGAGTTTGAGAAAAAGACTCTGGAAATTCTGCGTCAGCCTCTGGAGGACCACAGCGTGACGGTGGCCAGGGTGAATGGCAGCTTCACCTTTCCGGCCCACTTCATGCTGGCAGCAGCGTTGAATCCCTGTCCCTGCGGATATTATCCGGACCGCTCCCGGTGCAGTTGTACTGAGCAGCAGGTGCGGCGATATCTGGGACGCATTTCCCGCCCGCTTCTGGATCGCATCGATATTTGTGTGGAAGCAGCGCCGGTTACCTACCATGACATCCGCACGGAACAGAAGAATGAGTCTTCCGCGGCAATACGGGATCGCATTGAACGTGCACGCCAGATTCAGAGGATCCGTTATGCGGACAGCGGAATTTATACGAACAGCGAGATGGGAATCTGCCAGATCCGCCGTTTCTGCAGTCTGAGGGAGGAGGACGAACTGTTTCTGCAGCAGATCTTTTTCAGGCTGGGCCTAAGTGCTAGAGGATGTCACAAGATTCTGAAGGTGGCCCGCACGCTGGCGGATCTGGAGGAAAAGGAACAGATCGACCGCACCCATCTGCGGGAGGCGGTAGGCTACCGGGATCTGCAGGAGCGATACTGGGGAAAGGAGGAGGCCGATGGAAAGCAGACATGAGACTGGGGGACCGGAGGATACAGCGGGGCCGGTAAAAGCAGAACAGGGGGAAGAAGCGGCTGCCCGTCTGGAGCAGGAACGCCGGATGCTTTTCTGTCTGAATCAGATTCCACTTCTAGGAGCGGTGTCCATCTGCGAACTGGGAAACCATTTTGGTGGATTTTCAAACCTATTTAATATAGAAGAAACAGCACTCAGGGAGAGCGGAATCCTGAGGGAAGTACAGCTTCAGGCTCTTCTGGAAGGGAAGAAGAACCGGTCGAAGTATCTTGAAGAGTATGAAAAACTGGCAGAGCGCGGAATCCGTTTTGTAACGCCGCTGGATCAGGAATACCCGGAGCGGCTTCTGCATATCCATGGGTATCCGATGGGACTTTATGTGCGGGGGAGGCTGCCGGATCCGGGCCTTTCGTCCGTGGCAGTGGTGGGAGCCCGTGGGTGTTCGGAGTATGGAAGTCAGCTGGCCTCAGCATTTGCCGAGATGCTTTCCAGGGAACGGGTGCAGATCATCAGCGGTCTGGCCCTTGGAATTGACGGAGCGGCCCACCGCGGGGCGTTAAAGGCCGGAGCGGATACCTACGGAGTTCTTGGCTGTGGCGTGAATATCTGTTATCCGGCTGCGCATTATAAGCTGTATGGACAGATGATCACCCACGGAGGCATCATTTCCGAATTTCCGCTGGATACCGGGCCTCTCAGAATGAACTTTCCCATGCGGAACCGGATCATCAGCGGACTTTCCGATGCTATTCTGGTGGTGGAGGCAAAAGAGAAAAGCGGCTCGCTGATCACGGCAGAGCTGGGACTGGACCAGGGAAAGGAGATCTTTGCGGTTCCCGGAAGGGTCACGGACCACCTGAGCGGAGGCTGCAACCGACTGATCCAGCAGGGTGCGCACATGGCAATTTCACCAAATGATATCCTCGAATACCTTGGGATAAAGTGCGAAAAAAGGTTAATTATTCATGAAAAAAACGTAAATGCACTTGCAAAGCCGGAAAAAATGGTGTATGCTTGCCTAGATTTCAAGGCGAAACATCTGGAAGAGATTTCGGACCAGTGCAGAATGAGCATCAGCGAATGTATGGGGATCTTGCTGGAGCTGGAACTGCAGGGCTACGTGTTCCGCACGGCGAATCATTATTATGGAAAAAAGATCTGAAAACCGTGACAACGGTTTTCTGGGATCCGGTATTTAGGAGTAGTTATGGCAAATAATTTAGTGATTGTGGAGTCACCGGCCAAGGTTAAGACTATCAAGAAATTCCTTGGTTCCACCTATGAAGTGGATGCTTCCAACGGACATGTAAGAGATTTACCAAAGAGCAGCCTCGGATTTGACGCTGAACATGATTATGAACCAAAATATATTACGATCCGCGGAAAGGGCGATATTCTGGCGAAGCTTCGCAAAGAAGTGAAGAAGGCAGATAAGATCTATCTTGCGACGGACCCGGACCGTGAGGGAGAAGCAATTTCCTGGCACCTGATGAAGGCTCTGAAGCTGGATGAGGCAAAGGACAAGAAGGTTTACCGGATCAGCTTTAACGAGATCACCAAGAACGCGGTCAAGGCTTCTTTAAAGGCACCGCGCACGATCGATATGCACCTGGTAGATGCCCAGCAGACCCGCCGTATGCTGGACCGTATGGTAGGTTACCGTATCAGCCCGCTGTTATGGGCAAAAGTAAAGCGCGGCTTAAGCGCCGGACGCGTACAGTCTGTGGCCCTGCGCATGATCTGCGACCGCGAATCCGAGATTGAGGCTTTCATTCCGGAAGAATACTGGAACCTGGAGGCGGATTTCACCCAGAAGGGCAGCAAAAAGACGTTAAACGCAAAGTTTTACGGAACCCGCGATGAGAAGATCGCCATTCATAAAAAGGAAGAGCTCGACCAGATCCTGGCAGATCTGGAAGGAAAAGCTTATGTGGTAGAAGACGTAAAGTACGGAGAGCGCAGCAAGAAGCCGCCGATCCCCTTCACCACCAGTACCCTGCAGCAGGAAGCTTCCAAAGTGCTGAACTTCTCCACCCAGAAGACCATGCGGATCGCGCAGCAGCTTTACGAGGGCGTGGATGTCAAGGGGCACGGTACCATCGGTCTGATCACCTACCTGCGTACAGATTCCACCCGGATCGCAGATGAGGCAGACGCGGCAGCCCGCGCCTATGTGGAGCACACCTTTGGCACGGACTATGTGTTAAAGCAGGATCAGGCCAAGAAAACCACCGGCAAGATCCAGGATGCCCATGAGGCCATCCGTCCTACCGATATTACCCTGACCCCGACCATGGTCAAGGAGTCCCTGCAGCGTGACCAGTTTCGCTTATACCAGCTGATCTGGAAGCGCTTCACCGCAAGCCGCATGCAGCCGGCTGTGTATACCACGACTTCCGTGAAGGTGGCAGCAGAAAATTATATCTTTACCCTGGCAGCATCCAAACTGTCCTTTGACGGCTTTATGTCGGTCTATGTACAGGAGGATGACAAGGAGGCAGGCAATGCGCTTCTTGGCAAACTGGAAGCAGGAGATGTGCTTTCCCTTTCTGAGTTAAAGCCGAGCCAGCATTTCACCCAGCCGCCGGCTCATTACACGGAGGCTTCCCTGGTCAAGGCCATGGAGGAACAGGGCATCGGCCGCCCAAGTACCTATGCGCCGACCATTACCACCATCCTGGCAAGACGCTACGTGACCAAGGAGAACAAGAACCTCTATGTGACGGAGCTTGGTGAGGCAGTCAACGGCATCATGAAGAAGTGCTTCCCGAGTATCGTGGACTTAAGCTTTACCGCGAACATGGAGCTGCTTCTGGACAAGGTGGCTGACGGAACCGTGAAGTGGAAGACCATCATCGAGAACTTTTACCCGGATCTGGATGAGGCAGTGAAAACGGCAGAGAAGACCCTGGAGTCCGTTAAGATCGCAGATGAGGTTTCGGATGTAGTCTGCGATATGTGCGGACGGAACATGGTTGTCAAGTACGGTCCCCACGGTAAATTCCTGGCATGCCCGGGATTCCCGGAGTGCAAGAACACCAGGCCGTATCTGGAGAAGACCGGCGTGGCGTGCCCGAAATGCGGCAGGGACATTGTCATCAAGAAAACCAAGAAGGGCAGACGTTATTACGGCTGTGAGAATAATCCGGAGTGCGATTTTATGTCCTGGCAGAAGCCATCCTCGGAACACTGCCCGAAATGCGGCAGCTACATGGTAGAGAAGGGCAGCAAACTCCTCTGTTCCAACGAACAGTGTGGTTATACAACAAATATCAAAGAAAAACAGCTGAATGATTAAATTAATTGAAAATTTCAAAAAACTCTTGTTATTCGCTCAAAATCGTGCTAATATTTAGATATTGGAGAAGACTATGGAAACGAATATCAATTAATTGAGGAGGTTTTTTGAAATGAGTGTACAGCTTCTTGATAAGACCAGAAAAATCAATAAGTTACTGCATAACAATAATTCCCATAAAGTGGTATTCAACGACATCTGTAAAGTTCTGAGCGAGATTCTGTTATCCAATATTCTGGTGATCAGTAAGAAAGGAAAGGTTCTTGGTGTAGGTCTTTGCCCCGGTGTCGATGAGATTGAGGAATTGATTGAGGATCAGGTGGGCGGCTTTGTAGACCGCATGCTGAATGAACGTCTGCTCAGCATCCTCTCCACAAAAGAGAATGTCAACCTTGCAACACTGGGATTCGCAGAGGAGAATGTAAAGAAGTATCAGGCAATCATCACCCCGATTGACATTGCGGGCGAGCGCCTGGGTACCTTATTCATCTATAAGTGTGATGAGCAGTACGATATCGACGACATCATCTTAAGTGAGTACGGCACCACCGTAGTCGGTCTGGAGATGATGCGTTCCGTGAATGAGGAAAACGCGGAAGAAACCCGCAAAGTGCAGATCGTGAAATCCGCCATCAGCACCTTATCCTTCTCTGAACTGGAAGCCATCACCCATATTTTCGAGGAGCTGGATGGCAATGAGGGAATCCTAGTAGCCAGCAAGATCGCAGACCGTGTGGGAATCACCCGTTCCGTTATCGTCAATGCTCTGCGCAAGTTTGAAAGTGCGGGCGTCATTGAGTCCAGATCTTCCGGCATGAAGGGAACCTACATCAAGGTACTGAACGATGTGGTCTTTGATGAACTGAAGAATATTAAAACATCCAAATGATTTTCATCTGTTTTATAGCACGGACGCGTTAATAACGCGTCCGTTTTTGCTGATCCTGCGCTGTTTCTGCGGTATTTTGCGGGTATTTTGCGAAAAAAGTCCTTGTCAAACCCTGACAGTTATGGTATCATAGGGAGGCTGACAAAAAACACGTCTGCTGATTCTGACGGTGGTGCCGTATGGTCCCGGAGGAAGCACAAGACGCAGGCGGAAGTAAAAAACCAAATGGAGGAAACAAACATGAGCGTTATTTCTATGAAGCAGCTGTTAGAGGCTGGTGTTCATTTCGGACATCAGACCAGAAGATGGAACCCGAAAATGGCTCCGTACATCTACACCGAGAGAAACGGTATCTACATCATCGACTTACAGAAGTCTGTAGGCAAGGTAGACGAGGCTT
>CAVIRL010000007.1:23346-42312 GCA_963645005.1 Prevotella sp. P5-108 | reverse complement strand
ATCCCGGCATTCCGCGGAGCATAAATATGGGTATAACGTGTCCGGCTATGCAGCGACCGGTGTTTGAGGGAGGCGGACGTTTCGTCCGACTATCCACAAACAGCTGTCAGCTGCATCGTCCGAACACAATACCCATATTTTGCGCAGCGGTATGCCGGGATTACCGGATTCGGACCTATATTGATTTCGACCCTAAATTTTTAGTCATCTGTTTGATTTGTTTTGATGTGGTTTCGAAGATGCTGCGGACTGCGTAGACCACAGTCTGGTCGATGAGGAATCCGCAGACCAGGGAGGCGGCGATCACGAAAATTACAACTCCGGCGAAGGCCAGGGAGTGCTGCCAGGTGATATTCAGGCTCAGGGTGTAGATGGCCAGGTGGTAGAGCACCCACCAGTGCAGGAGCAGGATGGTGAAACTGTGTTTACCAAGCATGGTGATGAGCGGACTCCAGTGGTGTGTCCGCTCTGTTTTTTTGTGCAGGGCCAGGGCAAAGATGCCGCAGGCCATGAAGATGGAGAGCGGGGCCGTGTGTACGTAATAGTTGACATAGGTCTGCCAGTATACATACGGATTTACGGATAGAATAACCTTCAGGAAGGACAGAGCTGCAAGAATCCAGATCCAGCGGTCGTATTTCCGGGTCTCCGGGCGGGATACCCAGTAGCCGATCATGGCAATGCCAATCCATTGGGCGAAGAAGGGCAGCAGGTCGGTGGTCATGAGGGTGTAGGTTTTCAGAAACATGCACGCCAGAATGACAGCAGCGAGACTGGTCAGTGCCCGGTACGGCATGGCTTCAAACATATACTGGAGAAACGGCACGGCTACATAGATGGAGATGGTCATGTAGACCAGCCACAAAAAGGGACAGTCCTCCTGGATGGAGCCGGACAGAATACGGTGGAAGGCCTCCCGGATGGTGTCTGTGCACACCGGATTCAGCCGCCCGTTCTGCCACATGTAAAAGAAAAAGTAAATGACCGAAGTCAGCACAACCTTGGAGAAACGCCGCTCATAGAAAGATCCGATGCCGTTCTTCGTGCCCCTTCCAAACAGCAGGGCACCGGTCAGCATGAGAAAGCAGGTGTTTCCAAGGTAGAGGCAGGTCTGAAGGACGGCAGCCGGTTTCAGAAGCAGGGGCGGGATTTCCTGCAGCATGGCCCTGGTTTCTTCCGTCATCTCCATGGACAGCTCCGGCATGGCGATGCCAAGGCAGTGAAGCAGGATGACGCAGAATACCGCGAACAGGCGGATATAGTCGTAGCGGATATCGTAGGATGGATTGCTGTTTGTAAAGCCAAGGGTGTCTGCAACGGAAAAGGGTTTCGTTGTGGAACCGGTGCTTTTGCCAGCGGATGAGGAATTCCCGTTTACGGCTTGTCTGTCCGTTTCGTGTTTCAGGTGCAGAAACAGAGAAAGGACCACCAGTGCTTCCAGAAACAGGGTCTGCCTCAGAGGGATGAATCCGTAAGCTTTTCTGGTGCACCAGATCAGAAGCACGGAAGCACAGACCGAGATCAGCAGCCAGAACAGGAAACCGGAACGGAAGCAGGAAAATTTCTTATCATTCATAAAGACTCCTTATAAAAGAAGCCCGGAACACCAGCCGCGAAGCGGCCGTTCCGGGCTTCTTTTGTTGCTATGCATATCGGGAAGGCGCCGGTGGCGCGCTCCGCTGATTGCTTTTTGTAACTGTTCAGTACCTTCTCAGTTACGTTTTACTTACTGATTCTGGAACTTGGCAAGGATACGTGCGCTCTCTGCGTTGATCATATCCTGTGTTACGTTCGGGTCAGTCGGATCCCAGGTCTGCTCAAACGGGATCTCATATGCGATAGTCGGACGTTCGAACGGCCCAACAACGGAAGAGTTGTAAACCTGAACGGTGGTTCCGAGAGCGCAGTGGTCATAAACCCATTTCGCATCGCCGCTTACCAGACGGATACAGCCTGCGGAACGGGCGATACCCATGTTGTTGTAGGTGCTTGCCCATACCGTCATCGGATTCGCTGCATCGTAGATGATGGAGTGGATCAGGATTGGAAGGCCTGCGCCAAGGCGGGTTGCGTACTGGGTGTAAACATCATGGATCATCAGTCTCCAGCGGTATTTCTCCGGAGTCTTGAAGGTTCCAATCGGGGTGTCATCACCGACAGAGGTCAGGAATGATTTTACCGGGATGATATAGCCATTGCCGCCATCCTGTGCATAGATGGTCATGCAGTTTAACTCTTTGTTGATCTTGATGAGGTACGGACCATCACTGCCAAGCAGGGATTCTACATCGCTCCACATTTTACCGTCTTCGCCGAAGTAGTATTTCAGGCCGTCAATGTACTGCCAGCCGGTTACCGGAACAGAATCCTTGAAGTAGTAACGGTCATTGCCGATCCAGCCCCAGCCGGTGTAGCTGTCACCGTTGCCGTGGATGTAGCGCATCTGGCCGTCGATGTACTGGATGCCGTCTGCGTGAGCGGATACCAGTGCGTTTGAGGTATTCAAGCCGGATGCCGTATTCTTTGCAAAGAAAGCAAGGCGGAAACCGGTTAAATGAAGGCCGGTGTTCATGGTGCCGACTGTCTCACCGTTTTTGCCCCAGCCGGTCTCGGTGCCATCACTTAACTGTGCACAGTAGTAGATGTCGTACTGGTCATTTACCGGGCCTGCGAAGCGGTACTGGATCGCTTCAACCGGATACCAGGCATTGCCGTCGAAGGAAGTCTGCTGGCCGCCTACTGCCCAGCCGGTCCAGCCGGTGGTGGAGCTGTAGGTGCGGTAGCGCACATCACCGAAAATGTTTTCCAGATAAGTACAGATGGAAGTAAAACCATTGCTCTCGGAGGTGATCTGCTGATCGTTTAAGTATGCGCCGGACCAGCATTTGCTGTCATTGGATAAGACAGCGGTGGTCAGACGCGGCTGACGTAACGGAACGGAAAGCGGGCCGGTGTGGTTGGCTTCTGCCTCAGCCTCTGCGGCAGCCTGCTCAGATTCCAGCTGGTTTGCCTGATCCTGGGTCAGGGCGTTGTCCTGGCTGCTTGTGACATCCTGGGAGGTTCCCGTGGATGTGGTGGATTCCGGTGTGGAAGTCTGCACGTTTCCGGCCTGGGAAGAACCGGATGTTTCGGACGCATTGGAACCAGGAGCTTCTGTGGAATAGGTATGTCCGTCGGAAGTGGTTTCTGTGGAAGCTTTGGTGCTTCCCGGGCCGCCTGCTCCAGGACCGGATACCTCGGTATTTTTACTGGTATCAATGACACCGCTCGTTGCTGCTGTGGCATCTGTATCCGCAAAGGCTGTGGTTACAGAGCCAGCCATCATAAGACCGGCCATCAGCAGGGCGAGTCCTGCTTTTGTATGTTTACGCATGGTTAAAAAACCTCCTGAAAATAATAAATAGTACCATTCAATGTTAATCTACCATAAATAAGGTAAAAAGACCATATCTGATTTACAATTTATTGGCAATCATGTAAAATAAAAGAGATTGGCAATAATTTCGTAATAGAATTGTCGTAACTGTTCAGTACCTTCACAGTCACGGGCAAAAATCCATTGAAAATTGGTTCGGGTGTCAAAACACCCGAACTTTTGGTTACACGAATTGTTCCGTGCTTCGCACTCCCACAATTCTACTTCAATTCGGATTCTCGCGGGGCTTTCGCCCCACTACATCCTCATTGAAGTGCGTGTCATAAAGTCATTCCTCCACCGACATGCAAGCATGTCGTGGACTCAGACTTTTGACACTGTAACCAAAATTGCCTACGGCAATGGGATTTTTGCCTGCAAGCCCATGTTTTCTTGCGTTCAGCGCAGCAAGTGCGCAGACCTACTGAACAGTTACGAATTGTCATAGAACTGGGAAGAAAAGGAAGCGAACGGATCATGATGGAACAGATGGGAAAGACAGACATGGAAGAAAGAATGCGGAGATGTGCTTCAGAAGCGGAGCGCAGAGATTCCGGCATTATGGTCAGCATCTGCTGCATCACTTACAATCAGGCAGCCTACATCCGTGATGCGCTGGATGGTTTTGTAAACCAGAAAACGAATTTTGCTTACGAAGTCCTGATCCACGATGATGCCTCGGAGGACGGAACCGCGGACATCATCCGGGAGTACGCTGGTCGGTATCCGGACCTTATTTTTCCGATCCTGCAGGCGGAAAACCAGTATTCAAAAGGTCTGACGAATGTCAGCGGCACGTTCAATTTCCCGCGGGCCAGAGGAAAATACATCGCCATGTGCGAGGGAGATGACTACTGGACGGATGATCAGAAGCTTCAAAAGCAGGTGGATTATCTGGAAGCGAATCCGGGCTGTTCCCTCTGCTTTCACAGCGCGAAGGTCGAGGTGCAGGGAAAGGCGCTGACGGAGCATGCCATGCGCCCATACAAAGGCAGCCGCATGATCTCACCGGAGGAGATTATCGACAAGACTTCCGGTTATCCTACGGCATCCCTGATGTTTTACCGGGATATGGTGGCAGACTTGCCGGAATTTTATAACAATGCGCCCATTGCGGACATTCCGCTGCAGCTTCTTTCTGCAAACCGGGGCTGGGCCTGGTATCTGGATGAGCCCATGTGCGTCTACCGGCTGGGGGGCGCGGCTTCCTGGACGACCCTTATGAAGCAGGGCAATTACGAGAAAAAGCAGCAGGAGTATGCGGAGTCCATGACGGCCATGTACCGTGGGTTTGATGCCTTCAGCGGAGGACGGTTCCACAACACGGTGGAGCATGCCATCCGGCGGCTTCTGTTTCTGACCCGGGTGAACACCAAACATTATGAGACGGTATTAAGTAAGGAAAACCGGGAATTCTACCGGGAACTGAACGCAAGAACGCGGTTCTTTATCCGGTTTGAGACTTCGGCACCGAAGCTGTATGGGTGGCTGCAGAAGCAGTTCCATCGGGAGTGAGCACCCTGGGCAGAACAGCAGAAGAAGCAGATTCAGGGGAAAGCACCCTGGCTGGAACGGCAGAGAAAGCGGTTTCAGGAATAAGCATCCTGGGCGTAACAGCAAAAGAAGCAGTTTCAGGGGAAAGCGTCTTGGCCGGAATGGCAGAGGAAGCAGATTCAGGGGAAAGCACCCTGTCCGGAATGGCAGAGGAAGCGGGCATGGCCGCAGTGGATGCCTGTGAGAAGGAATCGGCAAAGGAACACAGAACATGAAACAGGATTTGAAAGAGATTGTTTATGAGTGAAACGGGAATGAAAAATAAAGTGGCGAGCGGGCTGTTCTGGAAGCTTCTCGAAAACGGAGGAGCCCAGGGCATCCAGTTTGTGATCGCGATCCTTTTAGCCAGACTGTTAACTCCGGCGGAGTACGGTGTGGTCGGGATCATCATGATCTTTATCACCATTGCAAATGTATTTGTCCAGAGCGGCTTTTCTACGGCTCTGGTGCAGAAAAAGCAGGCTGACGAGGTGGATTTCTCATCGGTCTGCTATTTTGAACTTGCGGCATCCGTTGTGTTTTACGTGCTGCTGTATCTGGCGGCACCCTCTATTGCGGAGTTTTACGCGATCCCGGTGTTGAAGCCCATTGTGCGGGTACTGGGCATCGTGCTGTTTCCGGGGGCAGTTATCTCGGTGCAGACGGCCTATGTATCCAGGAACATGGAGTTTCGCGGCCTGTTTTTCTCCACGCTGGCGGCCTCGGCCATTTCCGGTGTTACCAGCATTTTTATGGCGTACCGGGGATTTGGCGTGTGGGCTATGGTGTGGCAGCAGATCAGCTACTACTTCAGCCTGATGATCGTGCTGTTTCTCACGGTATCCTGGAAGCCTGGCCTGTGCTTCGGTTTCGACCGGATCCGGACCATGTTCGCATTCGGATGGAAGCTGCTTTGCGCGTCCCTTCTGGATACGGTATTTAACAATCTGTATGGACTTTTGATCGGAAAGATATATAATGAAGAATTGTTAGGCAGCTACAACCGCGGAGAGCAGTTTCCGAAGCTGATTGCCACCAATCTGGGCGCAGCTATTCAGGCGGTGCTGCTTCCTGCCTTTTCCGCCTGTCAGGATGACAAGGATAAGGTGCGGGACATGGTGCGCCGGGCCATCCGCTTAAGTTCCTTTGCGGTGATTCCGATGCTCATGGGGCTGTTTGCGGTGGCGGATACGCTGGTGCTGGCCCTGCTTGGGGAAAAATGGCTGATCTGTGTGCCATTCTTACGGATTATGTGCGTTTCCTACTGCTTCTGGCCGATTCACATTACGAATCTGCAGGCCATCAATGCGGTGGGACGCAGTGATATTTTCTTAAAGCTGGAGCTGGTGAAGAAGGCCCTGAGTATTCTGGCTCTGGTCATCGGCATGCAGTTTAATGTGTTTATTATGGTGTGCATCAAGGCATTTCAGGATTTTGTGTGCACCTTTGTTAATGCAGCGCCGAACAGGAGACTGCTTGGATATGATATCGCCCATCAGTGGATGGATGTGGCGCCTCCGGCGGCACTGTCGGTGGTGATGTGTGGGGCTGTCATGGCCTTTGGTGCATGGCTTCCGGCTATGTCGGTATGGCTGAAGCTGGGACTGCAGATTGTCTGTGGAGCCTTTGTATATATTGTGCTGGCGGCAGCCTTTCGCCTGGAAAGCTTCTGTTTCCTGGCGGGGATGGTGCGGGAAAAACTGAAACACTGAGAAAAAGCGCAGTGTGCAGGCCGGAATTCCCGGAACTGAACAAACCGTGAATCTTCCGGCACAGAGGAGAATCAGATTATGAAAAAAACAGTAATTGTAACGGCCATCGGGTCGTTTTCCGCCCAGAACGTGATCTCTGCCTGTCATGCGGCGGGCATGCGGGTTGTGGGCTGTGATATTTACCCGGCGGACTGGGTGGTCAATTCCCGGGATGTGGATGTGTTTTACAAAGCGCCTTACGCCACAGACCGAAAGCAGTATCGGAGCTTTTTAAAGGAGCTTTGCAAAAAAGAACAGGCCAGCGTGCTGATGCCCCTGACCGATGTAGAGATTGATGCGATACAGCAGTGGAGAATGGAATTCGCAGAAGATTTTCAGGAGCTGGGTGCTGAGGTGTGGATTTCGGATGTTTTCGCCATCACCCTATGCCGGAACAAGGAGAAGATGGAGGCATTCCTGCGGAAGCAGGGGCTCTGCCGGACGATTCCGGGAGTGAAATTGTCGGAATTGGAGAAAAAACCGGAGCAGAAACCGGAACAGAAACCAGAGCAGAAACCAGGACAGGGATGCCGGCTGGATTTGCCGGATGCGTTTCTGGCAGAAAATCCGGCATCGGAAGAGGAGCCGGACGCTGATTTAGCTGGTCTCCGCTATCCACTGGTAGCCAAGCCTTTTGATGGCCGGAGCAGCCAGGGCCTGCGTATGCTGGAATCCGAAGCGGATCTGGAGTTTCTGCTTCACACCTGCAGTGAAAGGCAAAAGCAGCAGTATCTGGTGCAGCCGAAGATCAGCGGTTATATCATTACCGTGGATGTGGTGCGAAATCCGGAAACAAATCAGATTTTCTGCCTGCCGAGGCGGGAACTTCTGCGTACCTTAAACGGCGCAGGCACTTCCGTCTGCGTGTTCCGAAACGAGTTTCTGGAACAGCAGTGCCGGAATATCGCAGAGGCGGTTGGTATCCGGGGCTGTGTAAATATGGAATTTATTGAGGCGGATCAGGAAAAGAACGAGTATTATTTCCTGGAATGCAATCCGCGGTTTGCAGGCGGCGTGGCATTTTCCGGCGCGGTGGGCTACGATATGGCAGAGGCTCATATCCGGTGCTTTACCGGAGAAAAGCTGGACGAGATGTCTGTAACCGGCGAGCAGTACATTGCACGGCGGTACACGGAGTATTCCATGAGCAGTCAGAGCAAAGCAGCTGGCGCAGGCCAGATGGACGGCCCACGCGATGCGGACAGCGCAGGCCAGACGGACGCCCCACGCAATGCGGACAGCGCAGGCCAGACGGACGGCCCACGCAATGCGGACAGCGCAGGCCAGACGGATGACCAGCACAATGCCGATGCCATGAGACAGGCGAAGGGAGAAAATGACAGATGATAAAGCGATATGAACAGCCGGTTATGGTGACCCGTTCATCACTGCCGCCTCTGGAAGAATATGTGGAAATGTTAAAGCCCATCTGGGACAGCGCCTGGTTGACCAACATGGGAGAATACCACGAAACCTTAAAGGAAAAACTGAAAACATATTTGAAAACACCGAATCTGGAGTTGTTTGTGAACGGTCATATGGCACTGGAACTGACGCTGCAGGCCATGAAGCTGACGGGCGAGGTCATCACCACCCCCTTCAGCTTTGCCTCCACTACCCACGCCATTGTGCGAAACGGCCTGACTCCGGTGTTCTGCGATATCAATGAGGAAGATTATACGATTGATGTGGACAAACTGGAAAGCCTGATCACAGAGAAGACCTCTGCCATCGTTCCGGTCCATGTATACGGAAATCCCTGCGATGTGAAGCGCATCCGGGAGATTGCGAACCGATACGGCTTAAAGGTCATTTACGATGCGGCCCATACCTTCGGTGAGGAGATTGACGGCGTTGGCATCGGTCAGTTTGGCGATGCTTCCATGTTCAGCTTCCACGCCACCAAGGTATTTCACAGTATCGAAGGCGGTGCGGTGGCTTACCATGATCCGAAATTAAAAGATCTGCTTTATCAGCTGAAAAACTTTGGCATTACCGGTTATGAGCAGGTGGAGTATGTGGGCGCCAACGGAAAGATGAATGAGTTCCAGGCGGCTATGGGACTCTGCAATCTGCGCCGTGTGGATGCGGATATTGCAAAGCGCAAAGTGCTGACGGAGCGTTACCGGGAGCGCCTTGGCGACGTGGAAGGAATCCATCTCTGCAAGGAAAAGGAGGGCGTGCGATACAATTATGCTTACATGCCGGTGGTATTTGAGGGCTATGGAGCGAACCGGGATGAGATTTTTGAAGCGTTGAAAGAATACAACATCTTTGCCCGCAAGTATTTCTACCCCTGTATCAATGACTATGCATGTTACCGGGATCAGTTCTCTCCTGACGATACGCCGGTGGCAAAACGGATCGCCTCTGAGGTACTGACGCTGCCGTTATACCCGGAGCTTTCCCTGGAAACGGTGGATGAGATCTGCGAGATCATACTGAAATGTGGAGAAAAGACGAAATGAACAAGGTGCTGATCGTAATTCCTGCCTACAATGAGGAAGCGAACATCGAGAATGTGGTGCGGGAACTGGAGGAGAAGTATCCGCAGTTTGATTATATTGTGGTTAACGACGGTTCCAGAGACCGGACCGCGGCCATCTGCCGGGAAAACGGATTCAACCTGCTGGACCTTCCGGTGAACCTGGGACTGGCGGGCTGCTTTCAGGCGGGCATGAAATACGCCTATTATAAAGAATATGAATATGCCATCCAGTTCGACGGTGACGGACAGCACCGGCCGGAATTCATCGAATCCATGCAGAAAAAGATGGAAGAGGGCTATGAGATTGTCATTGGAAGCCGGTTCGTAAACGCGAAGAAAGACTGGTCCATGCGTATGGTGGGAAGCCGCCTCATTGAAGCGGCTATCCGTCTGACAACGGGGGTGACGGTCAATGATCCCACCTCCGGCATGCGGATGTTCAACCGGGAGATGATCAGGGAATTTGCCCTGAATTTAAACTACGGACCAGAGCCGGATACGGTGTCTTATCTGTTAAAGCAGGGGGCGAAGATCGCGGAGGTGCCGGTGCACATCGCGGAGCGGGCCGGCGGCGAGAGTTATTTAAAGCCAATGGTGGCCGCACGGTATATGGCCCGGATGCTGCTGTCAATTTTGCTGATCCAGAACTTCCGCAGTGCAAAGTGAAAAATAGTAACTGCGAGGGTACTGAACAGTTGCGAAAAGTGAGGCATCATCCTGCTGCAGATAGCTGCAGCAGGAATGCAGGAAAGCAAAACAGCAAAACAGAGGAAGCTGTGAATTGCGCTGCAAGAAATATAACAGTAACGGAGTACAACGATTATGAAACGCTGGACGCGCCTTCTCATGAGTACAAGGCTGAGCCTGGAAAAAGAAAATATGATCTGGAACATGACCGGAAGCTTCTTCTATGCCTTTGCCAGCATGGTGCTTTCTTTTCTGGTGCTGCGCATCGCGGGGGAGGAGCAGGGAGGTATCTTTTCCTTCGGTTTCAGTACTGTGGGACAGCAGATGTTCCTTCTGGCCTACTTTGGCATCCGGCCATTCCACATCACAGATGGGGCAAACCAGTACCGGTTCGGGGATTACCTGCATCACCGGTATGTGACCTGCCTGCTGGCCCTGATCCTGGGCACCGGGTATCTGCTTTTCATTGGGTATTCCCGGCAGAAGGCGCAGATCATTTTTCTGTTGATTGCTTATAAGGTAATCGATGGTTTTGCCGATGTGTATGAGTCGGAGTTTCAGCGCCGGGGACGATTGTACTTAACGGGCCGGTCCAACACCTTCCGCACCATTCTTTCGGTGGGGGTCTTCCTGGTTACTCTGGTTTCCGGGGCCGGGCTTTTTACCGCCTGTGTGGCAGCAGTGCTGGGTCAGATTGCCGGTGTGGTTCTCTTTGATATCGTGGTGTTGAAGGGACTGGACCAGGTGGATTACGGCTGGAGTACGAAACAGGGCGTGTCCTTAACAGCATCGGCCATTCTCTTATTTGTGTCAGTGTTCCTGGACTTTTATATTTTTTCCGCAGCGAAATATGCCATTGACGCTCATTTAGGGGATGCGGCCAGTGGTTATTTCAATGTGATCTTTATGCCGACCTCCGTCATCAATCTGGCGGCGGGCTTTGTCATCCGTCCGTTTCTGACCTACCTGACGGACTGCTGGAATGAGCAGCGGTTTGCTGATTTTAAAAAGAAGCTTCTCACCATCATGGCGATCATTGGCGGACTGACGGTGCTGGCCGTGGGTGGAACCGTGGTACTTGGCAGACCGGTTCTGGCACTTCTGGAGTGGCTTCTGGGGGCATCCTACAGCGGCAGACTGACGGCGCTGTGGCCGGCATTTATCATGATCGTGCTGGGCGGCGGATTCTATGCGGTGTTAAATCTTTATTATTATGCGTTAGTCATTTTGCGAAAGCAGAAACTGATCTTTGGCATTTATGTTGTGCTGACTGTGCTGGCGGTCATTCTGGCCCCGAAGTTCACGGTGGCATTCGGGATATTCGGCGCAGCCCTTGCCTACCTCATTTTAATGATCGTGATGGCAGCAGGCTTTGTGGGCGGTGCCTGGTTTGAGATACAACAAGAAATTAGGGTTACCAGTAACAATACGGGAGGTGCGTCATGACGGTTGATGTTTTGATTCCGGTGTACAAGCCGGACCGGCGGTTTGCCAGACTGCTCCAGATGTTAAAGAAGCAGACGGTAGTACCAAACCGGATCATCATTATGAATACAGAAAAAGCTTACTGGAATGCGGATGGTTACCGGGATATTCCGGGGATGGAAGTCCATCATCTGACGAAAGAAGAGTTCGATCACGGCGGCACCCGCAACCTGGCAGCCTGGTATTCGGAGTCGGATATCATGATCTTCATGACCGATGACGCCGTCCCCCAGGATGAATACCTGATCGAGAACCTGTTAAAGGGGCTGGATCAGAAGGGACCGGAGGGAGAAACGGTGGCGGTGGCTTACGCAAAGCAGCTTCCCGCAAAGGACTGCCATACCATCGAGCGCTACACCCGCTCCTTCAATTATCCGGACAAACCCATGGTTAAGACAAAAAAAGATCTGGAAACCATGGGAATCAAGACCTACTTTGCGTCCAACGTTTGCTGCGCGTACCGCAAGGACATTTTCCGGAAGCTGGAAGGTTTTGTAAACAGCACTATTTTTAATGAAGACATGATCTACGCGGCTGCAGCCATGGAGGCTGGTTACGCAGTGGCCTATGTGCCGGATGCGAAGGTAGTGCATTCCCACAACTTAACGCCCATGCAGCAGTTCCACCGCAACTTTGACCTGGCAGTATCTCAGGCAGAGCATCCGGAGGTTTTTGCCGGTTTAAAATCAGAGGGAGAGGGCATCCGACTGGTGAAACAGACGGCAAAGTACCTGTTTTTGCATTTTCGTGGATTTCTGATCCCGGAGCTGGTGATCAGCAGCGGATGCAAATATCTTGGCTACCGGCTGGGAAAACAGTATGAGAAGCTTCCGAAGAAGCTGATCCTCTGGTGCAGCATGAGCCCGCTTTACTGGGAAAAGAAATGGAGAAGAAAATCATGATGACCATGACGTTACGAATCGCGCTGATCCTGGTGTCCCTTGGCACCTTTGCTATGATCATGCGCAAGATCCGCCAGTCCAGGATGCAGATTGAGAGTGCCATCTTCTGGATCGTGCTGGCTCTGGTGCTGGTGGTATACAGCGTATTTCCGAAGGTGGCTGATGCCTGTGCCAGCCTGCTGGGAATCTACGCCACAACCAACTTTCTGTTCCTGTTCGCGATCTTTGTGCTGATTTTGAAGGTGTTCTTTATGAGCATCCACATTTCCCAACTGGAAGCGAAGATCAAGGAACTGGTTCAGGCAATGGCTCTTGAGGAGAAAAGGTATGAAGAAGAGAAGCATTAGCCTGAGCCTGAGTGCAGGAATCCTCTGTCTGGCGGCTGCGGCAGCCTGGCACAGCCTGGATATGCGGGCCGGGATCCATGAAACCGGCGCCTCCTGGCAGATGGGGCAGTATTTACTGCTTGCGGTGTTTGTGGTGGCGCTGATCACGGCTTGCGGCTATTTTCTGGTGGAAAAGGATATTCCCTGTTCCCTGCCGGAGCTGGCTGTGCTGATGGCGGGCGGGCTTGGCATTCTGTATCTCTTTGTCCTGCCGCCGCTCTCGGCGCCGGATGAGATCAGCCACTACGTCAGTGCTTACCGGCTTTCCTCCCAGATGACCGGGCAGCCCCAGCGGGACCGTTATGGCCGGGTGCTTCTGCGGGCGCAGGATGCCTGGGTGGAAGACCTGAACGGTGATTTTGTCTATGAGCCGGATGAGGACGGCAACCTGCAGGTGACGGCGGAAAGCCGGAAACAGGCAGTGAAGCTTTGTGAAACGCTGGAGGAATCCACCTACGAGCTGTTCCATAGCTTAGGTCTTAACGGGCAGTATGCCCCGGAGCGCACGGCAGAAATTCAGACAATGGGAGCTTATGTCAGTTCCACCTATCCGCCGGTTACGACCACGCCCCTTGCCTATGTGCCCCAGGCCATCGGCATCAGCGCGGCAAGGCTACTGCGACTGAATACGGTATGCCTGCTCTATTTCGGGCGGCTCTGCAATCTGCTCTTTTTCGTGGTTATGCTCTATCTGTCCATGAAACGGATCCCCTTTGGAAAAGAAGTGCTTCTCGGTGTGGCGGTGCTTCCCATGACGCTGCATCTGGCGGCATCCTTTTCCTACGATGTGATGATCCTTGGCTGCATGTTTCTGCTGACGGCGGTCTGCCTGGATCTGGCCTATGAAAAAGAACAGGTCCGGGTGCGGGACATTGTGCTGCTGGCAGCTCTGGCGGCAGTGGCAGGACCCTGCAAGATGGTCTACGCCCCGATGCTGGGCCTGTGCCTGCTGATCCCAATGCGGAAATTTGGCAAGGTGCGAAACTGGTTTATCAGCGCTTTCGCGGTGGGAACAGCCTGGGCCATGGCCATGTACCTGGTGAACAGCCGGGTCATCGCCACCTACGCGACCGCAACGGAAGCCGACAGCTACGTGGCCTGGGCAGAGGAGGCCGGTTTCAGCATGGGTCTTCTGATCCACAACCCGGTTCTCTTGATGCGGATGTTTTACCAGACCTTATTGTGGAATGCCAGGGACATGCACATCACCATGATCGGCGGCTGGCTTGGAAACCTGGACCAGGTGCTGGATGTGCCGTATCTGGCAGTCTGGGCCTTTACCCTGTGCCTGATTGGCCTGGCACTTAAGATTCCGGGGGAGCAGATCCGCATGAACGGGCGGCAGAGGGGCTGGACCGGATTTTTATGCGCCGCCTGCGCAGGACTTACCATGCTGTCCATGCTGATTGCCTGGACCCCACTTAGTTCCCGGGTGATTCTGGGAGTGCAAGGGCGGTATTTCCTGCCATTTCTGCCGGTACTCCTGCTGGCTCTGAAAAATCAGACGGTGGTTTTGACAAAGGATAAAAACCGTAGTATATTGTATCTGATGTGCTGTCTGAACGGCTACGCCCTGGTGCGTCTGTTCAGCATCGTATGCATCCGGCTTTAAAACCTAGATGAATGAAAAGTGAGGAAGAAATAATGGGAAAGATCAAAGTGACATCCTGCGACATAGAAGGACTTTATGTGATCGAGCCGACCGTATTTAAGGACGAGCGCGGTTATTTTGTAGAAACCTACAACCAGAACGACTTTAAGGAAGCTGGCCTGAATATGGTATTTGTACAGGATAACCAGTCCATGTCCGTAAAGGGTGTACTGCGCGGCCTGCATTTCCAGAAACAGTACCCCCAGGGCAAGCTGGTGCGTGCCATCCGCGGTGCCGTATTTGATGTAGCGGTAGACCTGCGTGCCAATTCCAGAACCTACGGCAAGTGGTTCGGCGTAGAGCTGACTGCAGAGAATAAGAAGCAGTTCTACATTCCGGAGGGGTTTGCCCATGGTTTCCTGGTGCTGTCTGATGAGGCAGAGTTCGCCTATAAGTGTACTGATTTCTATCATCCGGGCGATGAGGGCGGCTTGGCCTACAACGATCCGGAAATTGGCATTGACTGGCCGTTCGAGGAAGGCGTGGAGCTGATCATCTCTGAGAAAGATAAAAAGTGGAGCGGTCTGAAGGATACCTTCAAATTTAATGAGGAAAAATAACCTATGAATTATGTAATTTCTCTGATGAAGGAAATCGTCAGGAAGCGAAAACTCATCTGGGATCTGGCAAAAGCCGATTTCCGAAAACGCTTTGTAGGCTCGTATTTCGGCATTGTCTGGATGCTGGTGCAGCCGATTGTCACGGTACTCATTTATTTCTTCATCTTCCAGGTGGGATTTAAGAGCGTGCCGCCGGTTCCCGGAGTTCCTTATGTGCTGTGGCTGATTCCCGGCATTGTGCCCTGGTTTTTCTACAGCGAGGCCTTAAACTGCGTGACCGGGTGTCTGCAGGAGTACAGTTATCTGGTCAAGAAGGTGGTGTTTCAGGTTGAGATCCTGCCGATCATCAAGCTGATTTCCTGTATGCTGGTGCATGCCTTCTTTGCGGGAATCATGCTGGCTGTGTTCTTATGCTACGGACGCATGCCTATGGTAACCTGGATCCAGATTCTGTATTACAGCTTCGCGGCGGCCGTGCTGGCGCTGTCGTTTGGGTATCTGACCTCTGCCATCCATGTTTTCTTTAAGGATATGGCACAGATTGTCAGCATCTGCCTGCAGTTTGGCATGTGGCTGACACCGATCATGTACCAGGAGACCATGTTTGCCGACAAGGCTCCATGGTTTGTGACGATTTTAAAACTGAACCCGTTCTACTATGTGGTAGCCGGATACCGGGACAGCATGCTGACCGGCAACTGGTTCTGGGAGCGGCCGAAGCTCGGCATCTATTTCTGGGTGGTGACCCTGGTGATCGGACTTCTGGGACTTCGGGTATTTAAGCGGCTTCGCCCGCATTTTTCCGACGTATTGTAACAGGCAGGAGCATATCGGCCTGATAAAATGTATGACAGACGAGGGGGAATCATATGACCGAGTTAGAATTTCGCAACAAAGTCACATGGTTCTCTTTTGCGCTCAGTCTTCTGGTAATCTGGATCCACTCCTACAACGCGGAACTGTTTCTGGGATATCAGGCAGCCACAGGCGTGGTCTATGTGCTGGAGCACCGCATCGGTGACTGGTTTGGCCAGATTGCGGTGCCTGGATTTTTCATGATCTCCGGCTACCAGTTTTACCGGGATTTTGACTGGAGCAAGTTAAAAGGGAAATGGCAGCGGCGCATTAAGAGCCTGCTGGTTCCCTATATCGTATGGAATTTTCTGTATTATCTCAGCTATGTGATCGCAAGCCGCATTCCCGCGGTGGGTGATGTGGTTGGAAAAGGTGTGGTGGAATTTTCCCTTGCTGCTATGGTGGATGCCGTGGTGGCCCACACCTACAATAATGTGTTCTGGTATCTATATCAGCTTTTGTGGCTGGTGCTGCTGGCTCCGGTATTTTATCTGCTGCTAAAGCGGGTGTGGAGCGGCCTGCTGCTTCTGGCGCTTTTCTGGATTCTGGTACGGGTAAGCCCAGATAGCTTTCCGGTGAACCCGGACGCCATGATCTATTATGGAAGCGGAGCCATGATCGCGCTTCACTGCCGGAAGACGGCGGAGGGTGCAGAAAACAGAAAACGGATCGCTGCGGGGGTTTTGCTTCTGGCGGCTGCCGCAGTAATTTACTATATCGGGCTCCGGCGGGTCCATGTTCCATCCTTTGTCCTGTGCCGTTTATGGGCGGTTGCGGGATTCTGGCTGGTGCTTCCGGGAAAGCATCTCCCGGCAGCAAAAGACTTTATGAAGCATAATTTTTTCCTGTATGCCGTGCATTTTGCCTTTGTGCGTCTGATCAACAAGGGAGCAGCCGTGCTTATGGCAGAAGCAGTGCCGGAATGGTATGGTCCGTTTTCTCTGTTTCTGGTAATGCCGCTCCTGGCTCTCCTGATCAGCACGGCAATCGGAAAAATCCTGCGGCAGTGCGTGCCGGGACTTTGGAATCTGCTGACCGGAGGAAGATAAAGAATACAAAGGAGAAGGAAGATGATCAGAAATATCGTATTTGATATGGGAAAGGTTCTTCTGGATTATGAATCCATGCGGGCGTGCCGTCATTTCATTGACAATGAAGATGACCGGAAGCTGGTCTGCAGTGAGGTGTTTGACTCTCCGGAGTGGGTCCTTCTGGACATGGGGCTCATCTCAGAAGAAGAGGGCCTTGCCAGAATGTGCAAACGTCTGCCGGAGCGCCTGAAGGAAGTGGCAGAGCAGTGCTTCGATCACTGGCCGGAATACTGTATGTGGAAGATTGACGCCATGGAGACCCTGGTGCGGGAATTAAAGGCAAAGGGATATGGCCTTTATATCTGCTCCAATGCATCCATCCGTCTGCCCTCCATCTGCATGGATGTGATCCCGGCGGCAGAATGCTTTGATGGCATGCTGTTTTCCGCAGAGATCAAATATATAAAGCCTCAGAAGGAAATGTATGAGCATCTGTTTAACCGGTTTGGCCTAAAGCCGGAGGAGTGCTATTTTATTGATGACCTGCCGATGAACATTGAGGGGGCGAGAGCCTGCGGCATGGATGGCCACTGCTTTGCAGATGGCAGCGTAGAGAACTTAAGAAAGGATTTAGAAGAGAAGGTATTATCACATGAGCAAAGCAAATTTAAACTTTGACAAGACCAACAAGGAGTTACTGGCATTTCTGGATCACAGCCCGAGCGCGTTCCACGCAACTGCAAACATGTGTGAGATGTTAAAAGAAGCTGGCTGCACCCGCCTGTATGAGGGGGAGAAGTGGAAGCTGGAGGCAGGCCGCGGCTACTATGTAACCAGAAATGATTCTGCCCTGATCGCATTCCGTATTCCGAAGCAGGATTTCACCGGGTTCCAGATCATGGCAAGCCACAGCGATTCCCCGGTATTCAAGATCAAAGCCAATGCGGAGATCGAGGTGGAGAACCAGTATGTGAAGCTGAACGTGGAAAAATACGGCGGCATGATCTGTTCTACCTGGCTGGATCGTCCGCTTTCCGCAGCAGGCCGCGTGATCGTGCGCACCGCTGACGGCATCAGCACAAAGCTGGTGAATGTGGACCGTGATCTGATGATCATCCCGAATCTGGCTATCCACATGAACCGCCAGGTAAACGACGGCTACGCCTTCAACCCGCAGAAGGATATGCTTCCGCTGTTCTGCGAGGCAGCAGAGAAGCAGGTAAAGGGCTGTTTTCTGGAGCTGATCGCGAAGGAGGCCGGCGTAAAGGCAGAGGATATTCTGGATACAGACCTGTTCTTGTATAACCGCATGACCGGTACGCTGCTGGGGGCAGACGGCGAGTTTCTGGCAAGCCCGCACTTAGATGACCTGCAGTGCGCGTTCTCTTCCCTGAAGGGATTTTTGGCAGCAGAGCCGAAGGACAGCGTGGCAGTTCACTGCGTATACGATAATGAGGAAGTGGGAAGCGGCACCAAGCAGGGTGCCGAGTCTACGTTTCTGAAGGACATCCTGCACCGCATCAACAACGGCATGGGACGCAGCGAGGAGGAGTATCTGACCGCACTGGCATCCAGCTTCATGGTATCTGCGGACAATGCTCATGCCATCCATCCGAACCAGCCGGACAAGGCAGACCCGACCAACCGCCCGTACTTAAATCAGGGCATCGTCATCAAGTACAGCGCAAACCAGAAATACTGCACCGATGCTGTTTCAGCAGCAGTATTCAAGACCATCTGCGAGAAGGCAGAGGTTCCGTACCAGGTATTCTTAAATCGTTCCGATATTCTGGGCGGCTCCACTCTGGGCAACATTTCCGGCACCCAGGTAGCGCTGAACACCGTAGATATCGGCCTGCCGCAGCTGGCTATGCACTCCAGCTATGAGACTGCCGGAAGCCGCGACACCGCATACCTCATCGAGGCCGCAAAGGTACTTTTCTCCGGAAGCTTTGCCGGAAAGGGCGACGGCAGTTACAAAATTGGTTAATTAAAAATTTATATATACACAAAGGAGCTTCTATCATGACAAAGATCAGAACAAGATATGCACCGAGCCCGACCGGCCGCATGCATGTAGGCAACTTGAGAACCGCACTGTACGCATACCTTATCGCAAAGCATGAGGACGGCGATTTCCTGCTTCGTATCGAGGATACCGACCAGGAACGTTACGTTGAGGGCGCTACCGAGATCATCTACCGCACTCTGGAAGAGACCGG
>CAVIRL010000007.1:0-23336 GCA_963645005.1 Prevotella sp. P5-108 | reverse complement strand
AGAGACCGGACTCATTCACGATGAAGGCCCGGACAAAGACGGCGGCTGCGGACCGTACATTCAGAGTGAGCGCCAGAAAGCCGGCATCTATATGGAGTACGCAAAGAAGCTGGTGGAAAAAGGCGAGGCATATTACTGCTTCTGCACCCAGGAGCGCTTAAACTCCTTAAAGAAGACCGTCAACGGCGAGGAGATCATGACCTATGACAAGCACTGCCTCCACTTAAGCAAGGAAGAGGTAGAGGCAAACCTGGCAGCAGGCAAGCCGTATGTCATCCGCCAGAACAACCCGACCGAGGGTACCACCACCTTCCACGATGAGATTTACGGAGACATTACCGTAGACAACTCTGAGCTGGATGATATGGTTCTGATCAAATCCGATGGCTACCCGACCTACAACTTTGCAAACGTAGTGGATGACCATTTAATGGGTATCACGCATGTGGTGCGCGGCAACGAGTACCTGTCTTCCTCCCCGAAGTACAACCGTCTGTATGATGCCTTCGGCTGGGAGGTTCCGGTTTACGTACACTGCCCGCTGATCACCGATGAGTTCCACAAGAAGCTGTCCAAGAGAAGCGGACATTCTTCCTTCGAGGATCTGATCGATCAGGGCTTCGTATCCGAGGCCGTTGTCAACTATGTGGCACTGCTGGGCTGGTCCCCGACCGACAACCAGGAGATCTTCTCCTTAGAGGAACTGGTAAAGGCATTTGATTACCACAACATCAGCAAGTCCCCGGCGGTATTCGACATCACCAAGTTAAAATGGATGAACGGCGAGTATTTAAAGGCTATGGAAGCAGACCGTTTCTACGAGCTGGCTGAGCCGTACTTAAAGGCTGCCATCACCAGGGATCTGGATCTCAAAAAGATCGCAGGCATGGTAAAGACCCGTATCGAGATCTTCCCAGACATCGCAGCCCAGGTAGATTTCTTTCAGGAGCTGCCGGAGTACGATGTGGCAATGTACACCCACAAGAAGATGAAGACCAACTCCGAGAACTCCCTGGAGGTATTAAAAGACGTGCTGCCGATCCTGGAGGCTCAGGAGGACTTCACCAACGACGCACTGTTCGCTGCATTATCCGCATATGTATCCGGGAAAGGCTGCAAGACCGGTTTTGTAATGTGGCCGATCCGTACCGCAGTATCCGGCAAGCAGATGACTCCGGCCGGCGCAACCGAGATCATGGAGGTGCTGGGCAAGGAAGAGTCCCTGGCCCGGATCCGTAAGGGTATCGAGATGCTTTCCGCAGTGAACGCGTAAGGCGGCATTGTGCTGTACATGGGCAGGCAATGCCGTATGGTACAGTGGTGGCTGCACATGGTGCCGCGCAGGCTGATCTCACGGTAAAGACATCCAGCGCGGACGAAAGGAAGAAAGGAACCGCATACATGGCGTTTCATGAAGCACAGCTGCAGGCGATCCACCATCAGGAAGGTCCGATGATGGTGCTTGCAGGACCGGGATCCGGCAAAACGACCGTCATTACCCACCGGGTGAAATATCTGGTGGAGCAGTGCGGTGTGGAGCCGGGCAGCATCCTGGTGATCACATTTACAAAAGCCGCTGCGCAGGAAATGCGGCAGCGATTTGAAAAGCTGACGGAGGGGCGCAGGCTCCCCGTCAGCTTTGGTACGTTTCACGCGATATTTTTCGCCATTTTAAAGCGTGCCTACCGCTATGACGCATCCAACATCGCAAGGGATGAGCAGCGCACCCGGATCATCCGGGACCTGGTGGACAAATTCCAGATGGATGTGGAGGACGAGACGGAATTTACGGCTCAGATCCTCTCCGAGATCAGCCTGGTAAAGGGTGAGATGATGAATCTGGATTACTATTATTCCAAGAACTGCTCCGAAGAAATGTTCAAGAAGCTGTACCAGGGCTATGAGAAAGCCATGGTGGAGAAAGGCCTCCTGGATTTCGATGACATGCTGGTGCTCTGCTATGAGCTGTTCACCCAGAGAAAGGACATTCTGGCAGCCTGGCAGAACAAGTACCAGTATATTCTGATCGATGAATTTCAGGACATCAACCGGGTGCAATATGAGATAGTCCGGATGCTGGCAACACCCCGGAAGAACCTGTTCATTGTGGGGGATGACGACCAGTCCATCTACCGGTTCCGGGGCGCAAAGCCGGAGATCATGCTGGGTTTTGAGAAGGACTATCCCCAGGCAAAACGGACGCTTTTGGGGATAAACTACCGATCCACTTCCAATATTGTGGATGACGCCGGAAAACTGATCCTCCACAATAAAACCCGGTTTGACAAGGAAATCCGGGCGGCAAGGGGCGCGGGAAAGTCGGTGATCACCTCCGGCTTTGCAGATGCCCAGACTGAGACCTGCATGATCATTAAAGAAATTCAGGATTATGTGCGGATCGGGTATTCCTATTCCGACATTGCGGTGCTCTACCGCACCAACATGGAGCCGCGGCTTCTCATGGAGCGGCTGATGGAATATAACATTCCCTTCCAGATGCGGGATGCCCTGCCAAATATTTATGAGCACTGGATCACCCAGGACCTTCTGACCTACATCCGCATGGCAGCAGATCCGCTGGCAGAAAAGCACCAGGCAAAGCGGGCCGATGCCCTGCGTATCATCAACCGGCCGAAACGCTATATCAGCCGGGAGTCGCTGGACGGGCAGATTATTTCCTGGGACAGTGTGAAATACTGGTACCGGGCCAAGGAATGGATGGTGGAGCGGATTGAAAATCTGGAATATGATCTGAAGATATTAAAGAAGCTGGCGCCGGTGGCGGCAGTGAATTACATCCGCAAGGCCATCGGCTATGACGAATATCTGAAGGATTACGCAGAATACCGGCGCATGAAGCCGGAGGAGCTCTTTGAACTGGCAGACCAGATCCAGGAGAGTGCTTCCGGCTACAAGACCATGGACGCCTGGCTTCTTCATATGGAAGAATACGGCGAGCAGCTAAAGCAGCAGGCTCAGAACCGGGGCGAGCGGGATTTAAATTGCGTGGCCCTTATGACGATGCACAGCTCCAAGGGACTGGAATTCCCGGTGGTCTATATCATGGATGCCAACGAGCGGGTAACGCCCCACCACAGGGCGGTGCTGGAGGCAGACCTGGAGGAAGAACGCCGCATGTTCTACGTGGCCATGACCCGGGCCAAAGACCGGCTCCATGTGTATTACACGAAGGAGCGGTACGGAAAGCCTCAGGAACGGTCAAGATTCATTGATGAATACCTGTACCCCGATGGCGCCCCACCGGGAGAATTCCGGCCGGGACTGCAGCAGAATGGAGCGGCAGAAAGCCGGATATCTGCCGGTCAGAGACAGACCGGATGGACAGCGGGAAATCAGAGAGAGAAAGCGCAGAACAGAGCAAAACAGAACATGACAGACCAGAGAACAGCGGGACAGACGAGCAGAACAGGACAGTCATGGAATGGGAAGGCGGTGCGGTGATGATGGAAAAGCAGAAAGTCGGAAACATCCGGGGCAATGATCCCGGATCAGAAAGCCAGAGGCAAAACCGGCAGGGCCTCGTCCACATTTACTGTGGTGACGGCAAGGGCAAAACATCCGCAGCCGTAGGTCTGGCGGTCCGTGCGGCAGGCCGAGGCATGAAGGTGCTGGTGGTGCGGTTTCTGAAAACGGAAAACTCCGGGGAAGTGGAAGTGCTGCGGAGCATTCCCGGCATCACCGTAACGCCCTGCGACCGCACCTTCGGCTTCGTGTTCCGCATGACGGAAGAACAGAAAAAGGAAGCCGCCCTCTACTACCAGAGTCGCTTTGACAATGCGGCCTGGGAAGCTGTGCAGGGGCAGTATGGTCTTCTGATCCTGGATGAGATCCTGGCCTCCTGCAATTATGGTATGGTGCAGGAGCAGTCTGTCACGGAATTTTTAAAGAACAGACCATCAGAACTGGAGGTTGTTCTGACCGGGCGGGATCCATCGGAACAGCTGCTGGAACTGGCAGACTATGTATCTGAGATCTGCATGCGGAAACATCCATACCAGAAAGGCATTCCGGCCCGGAAGGGAATCGAATTTTAGCAGTTGCTTTTATGGCGGCTATCTGATAAAGTGGAGAGGTAATATTTTATTAGACGAAACCACTGAAAACCAATTTTAAAAGAGAGGTATATTTTTATGGCAAAGAACCAGAACGAAGAGATGGATATGGAGCAGGAGGAGATGACCGTTACCCTGACCTTAGATGACGGCAGCGAGGTAGAGTGCGTCGTGCTCACCATCTTTGAGGCAGGCAACCGTGACTATATCGCACTGCTCCCGACCGAGGACGCAGAGGCAGACGAGGGCGAGGTATACTTATACCGTTACGAAGAAGACGCAGACGGCAACCCGAGCCTGGACAACATCGAGGACGACGACGAGTACGAGATCGTGGCAGACGCATTTGATGAACTGTTAGATGACCAGGAGTTCGACGAGATCGTAGGAGAGGACGAGCTGGACTGATAAGGGTTCTTTCATTTAAATTGTTATATAAAGAATTGAAAGAAAAACGTCAGATAATCGCCCGGCAAATTCGTTGACAAATGCCCCTGGAAAAAGGTATCATAAGCTATAGCAGTAAGAGTGTTCTGACTGAAAAGGAGATTGATCATATGAGAAAAAATATGTTTAAGGTTATGGCGCTGAGCCTGGCTATGGCTACATTATCTTCCACCGCTGCTTTTGCAGCAGGCTGGGGCAAGGTTGGCAGTGACTGGTATTATTATCAGGAAGATGGAACCGTTGCAAGAAATACCTGGATCAACACCCTGGTAAGCAGCGATGAATCCGGTGAACTCAGCTATCAGGTTGGAAACAAGGATTTTGTGACCGAGGAGGGTAAGACCATCGCAGCCTCCTACTGGGTACAGGGCAATGGTGTTATGGCAGTAAACTGCTGGGTATCAGATGGAGACGCCTGGTACCGGGTAGACGCAAAGGGTCTGATCATGAAGAGTCAGGTTTATACCGAGAACAAAGACATGTATTATCTTGGAGCAGACGGCAAGATGGTGACCAATAACTGGTATCAGAACGAGGAAGGCAAGTGGTACTATCTCGGAGAAGACGGTAAGGCAGTCAAGAACGGCTGGAAGACCATCGGTGACGCAGAGTATTACTTCTTAAAGAGCGGCACCATGGCAACTGACGTGAACATTCCGGGTGGCGGACACGTTGGTGCAGACGGAAAGCGCGACCGCTAGAGAAAGGACAGATGCATGAAGATGACGGGACTTATGAAACGGACAGCAGTGTTGTACATTGCGGTACTGCTTACATTATCTTCTGCATTCTGCAGCTATGCGGAGGACGGCTGGAAACGCAGCGGAAATGTATGGAATTATTACTATTCCAATGGCAAGATGGCTAAGAACACCTGGATTAAGAATGGAGATGTCCTGTTCTGGATCGAGGAGGACGGCACCATGGCCACATCCAAGTGGCATGAGCAGGATCACGTCTGGTACTATCTGGATGCCAGCGGGGCAGCCGTGACCGACTGGAAGGAGATAGACGGCAAATGGTACTATTTTCGGGAAGACCATTCCATGGCTTCCGATGAGACCATTGGAAGCTACTATGTGGGCAAGGATGGGGCCTGGGACAGCCGTAAGTAGAATGATCCAGAATGCTGTAAAACAGAAGAAGCTGACCAGATATCATGATATCGCCGGTGGGATATGCCTTCCGGCGATACTTTTATGTCATTTTATAACCTCAAATTATGGGGCTGATTCCAATCTCGTATAGATGTTTCTGAATAAATTCCGGCGGATTAGTTGAAAAATAGGAATAAATGCGTTAATATGAGAAGAAACGTGTTATTCTTTATACATAGCGCAAACAGACAGAGACCAAAATTCCCTTCGATCAGAGCGGGATGGATCAGAAAGAGGTAAGATACTATGAATTGTAATATCGTAACGATCCCTGGAGATGGAATCGGACCGGAGATTGTGCGCGAGGCGTGCAAGGTCCTTGATAAAGTAGGAGCGGTATACGGACATACGTTCCAGTACACCAAGATCCTGATGGGCGGCTGCTCCATCGACGAATACGGAGTTCCGTTAACCGATGAGGCACTGGAGACCGCAAAGAAGAGCGACGCGGTTTTGCTTGGCGCAGTCGGTGGCAATGTAGGAAATTCAAAATGGTACGATGTGGCACCGAACTTAAGACCTGAGGCGGGGCTGCTGGCAATCCGCAAAGGCCTTAATTTATTTGCGAACCTTCGTCCGGCTTACCTTTACAACGAACTGGCAGATGCCTGCCCGTTAAAGAAAGAAAACATAGGCAATGGCTTTGATATGATCATCGTGCGCGAGCTGACCGGCGGCCTGTACTTTGGTGAGCGCCATACCGAGGAGGTAGACGGCGTTCTGCAGGCAACCGACACCCTGACCTACAACGAGAACGAGATCCGCCGCATTGCCATCAAGGCTTTTGACATCGCCATGAAGAGAAGAAAACATGTCATCAGCGTGGATAAGGCAAACGTGCTGGATTCTTCCAGACTCTGGAGAAAGGTTGTTGAGGAAGTCGCAAAGGATTATCCGGAAGTAAAGCTTGAGCATATGCTGGTGGATAACTGCGCCATGCAGCTTGTTATGAACCCGGCCCAGTTCGATGTGGTCCTGACCGAGAACATGTTCGGTGACATCCTTTCCGACGAGGCCAGCATGATCACCGGATCCATCGGTATGCTGTCTTCCGCAAGCTTAAATGAGACCAAATTCGGCATGTACGAGCCGAGCCACGGTTCCGCACCGGACATCGCAGGCAAAGATCTGGCCAACCCGATCGCAACCGTTCTCTCCGCAGCCATGATGCTTCGTTATTCCTTCGATATGGATAAAGAAGCAGATGCCATTGAGGCAGCAGTACAGCAGGTACTGACTGAGGGTTACCGCACCGGAGACATTTACTCTGAGGGATGCAAAAAAGTCGGAACTGTTGAAATGGGCGATTTGATCGCAGCCCGTATTCGCTAACAGAGTAGCAGAAAAGATTCACCGCAGACGGAACAAAGAACCGCCGCGGCAGGTATAGAATGAACAGACTGGTATCCGCGCCTGCGGATGCCGGCATTCACATGAGGAGGAGTCAGATATGAGAAGTGATAATGCAAAAGCAGGAATGCAGCAGGCACCGGCCCGCTCTCTGTTCCGTGCACTGGGATTGACCGATGAAGAGATGGAGCGCCCGTTAATCGGTATTGTAAGCTCCTACAATGAGATCGTACCGGGACATATGAACCTGGACAAGATCGTAGACGCAGTAAAACAGGGCGTTGCCATGGCAGGCGGCACCCCGATCGTATTCCCGGCCATCGCAGTGTGCGACGGTATTGCCATGGGCCATGTGGGAATGAAATATTCCCTGGTAACCCGTGACCTGATCGCTGACTCCACCGAGTGTATGGCACTGGCTCACCAGTTTGACGCTCTGGTCATGGTTCCGAACTGTGACAAGAATGTTCCGGGCCTTTTAATGGCAGCAGCCCGCTTAAACATCCCTACCGTGTTTGTCAGCGGCGGCCCGATGTTAGCCGGTCATGTAAAAGGTGAGAAACGAAGCCTTTCCAGCATGTTTGAGGCAGTTGGCTCCTACGCAGCAGGCCTTATGACTGAGGAAGATGTCAAAGAGTTCGAGTGCAAGGTCTGCCCGACCTGTGGTTCCTGCTCCGGTATGTACACCGCAAACAGCATGAACTGCCTGACCGAGGTTCTCGGCATGGGCTTAAAGGGCAACGGCACCATCCCGGCTGTATATTCCGAACGTCTGGTTCTGGCAAAACATGCCGGCATGGCGGTTATGGATATGTTAAAGAAGAACATCTGTCCGAGAGACATCATGACCGAGGCAGCATTCCGCAACGCCCTGACCATGGATATGGCTCTTGGCTGCAGCACCAACAGCATGCTGCATCTCCCGGCTATCGCTCATGAGGCCGGTGTAGAGTTAAACGTAGACATCGCAAACGAGATCAGCGCAAAGACCCCGAACCTGTGCCATCTGGCACCGGCAGGACATACCTATATGGAAGATTTAAACGAGGCGGGCGGCATCTACGCAGTTATGAACGAGATCAGCAAGCTTGGCCTCTTAAATCTGGACTGCATGACCGTAACCGGCAAGACCGTAGGCGAGAACATTAAGGACTGTGTCAACAAGAACCCGGAGATCATCCGTCCGGTTGACAATCCATATTCCAAGACTGGGGGCATCGCAGTTCTGCGCGGCAACCTGGCACCGGATTCCTGCGTGGTAAAACGTTCCGCAGTTGCTCCGGAAATGCTGGTACATGAAGGACCGGCCCGCGTATTCGACAGCGAGGACGATGCCATCGCAGCCATCAAGGGCGGCAAGATCGTAGCCGGTGATGTTGTAGTTATCCGTTACGAGGGACCGAAAGGCGGCCCGGGCATGAGAGAAATGTTAAACCCGACCTCCGCTATCGTTGGCATGGGTCTTGGATCTACCGTAGCCCTGATCACCGACGGACGTTTCAGCGGCGCATCCCGCGGTGCTTCCATCGGCCATGTGAGCCCGGAGGCAGCAGCAGGCGGCCCGATCGGCCTGGTAGAAGAGGGCGATATCATTGCTATCGATATCAATGCCAATACCATCAATATGAAGGTATCTGACGAAGAACTGGCAAGACGCCGCGCAAACTGGACTCCGAAGACCAAAGAAGTAAGCGGGTACTTAAAGCGCTACGCAGCACTGGTTACCAGCGCAGACAAGGGCGCAATCTTAAAAGGAAACTAATAAACGTAAACCGTACCAGAGATAGATAAGGAGTGTTTTACATGGCGGAAACCAGAGTATTGAATGGATCAGAAATCCTGATCGAGTGTTTAAAAGAACAGGGTGTAAAGACCGTGTTTGGTTATCCGGGAGGAGCCATCTTAAATATCTATGATGCGCTTTACAAGCATCAGGATGAGATTACCCATATCCTGACCTCCCATGAGCAGGGCGCATCCCATGCGGCAGACGGTTACGCAAGAGCCACCGGAAAGGTTGGCGTATGCCTGGCAACTTCCGGCCCCGGCGCTACCAACCTGGTAACCGGCATCGCGACTGCGTTCATGGATTCTATTCCGGTGGTAGCCATCACCTGCAATGTCGGCGTGAGCCTGCTTGGACGCGACAGCTTCCAGGAGATTGACATTACCGGCGTGACCATGCCGATCACCAAATACAATTTCATCGTAAAAGATATCAAAAAACTGGCAGATACCGTGCGTCGTGCGTTTACCATCGCCCAGAGCGGCAGACCGGGCCCGGTTCTCATCGATATTACGAAAGATGTAACTGCGGCAGAGTATGAATACACTCCGCAGGAACCGGCTCCGATTGAGCGTCAGACCGATACCATCCGTGAGGAAGATATTGAGACTGCGCTGGAACTGATCCGCAAGAGCCGGAAGCCGTTCATTTTCGTAGGCGGCGGTGCAGTGCTTTCTGATGCATCTGATGAGCTGAAGCTACTGGCGCACAAGATTCAGGCTCCGGTTGCCGATTCTCTGATGGGCAAGGGTGCTTTTGACGGAACGGATGAGCTCTACACCGGCATGCTGGGCATGCATGGAACCAAGACTTCCAATTTCGGTGTCAGTGAATGCGACCTGCTGATCGTGGCAGGTGCCCGCTTCAGTGACCGCGTGACCGGCAATGCTTCCAAGTTCGCAAAGAATGCGAAAATCCTCCAGATCGATGTAGATCCGGCAGAAATCAATAAGAACATCCACACCCACGCAAGCATCATCGGTGATTTAAAGGTTGTTCTGCGTAAGCTGAATGCCCGTCTGGATCCGATGAATCATGAGGAGTGGATCCAGCACGTAGAGCGGATGAAGGACATGTATCCGCTGCGCTACGACAGGAATCAGCTTACCGGTCCCTTCATCATGGAAACTATTGATGAACTGACTCAAGGCAACGCGATTATCTGTACTGAGGTTGGCCAGCATCAGATGTGGGCTGCCCAGTATTACAAATACAGAAAGCCGAGAACCCTTCTCACTTCCGGCGGACTTGGCACCATGGGCTACGGCCTGGGCGCTTCCCTGGGAGCAAAGATGGCCTGCGGCGATATGGGACACCCGGACACCCCGGTGTTCAACATTGCCGGAGACGGCTGCTTCCGCATGAACATGAATGAGATCGCCACCGCGACCCGCTACAACATCCCGGTGATCGAGATTGTAGTCAACAACCATGTGCTGGGTATGGTGCGGCAGTGGCAGAATCTGTTCTACGGAAAGCGTTATTCACATACTGTATTAGATGACGCAGTAGATTTCGTGAAGCTTGCCGAGGCCATGGGCGCGAAGGCTTACCGTGTCACCAGACAGGAAGATTTAAAGCCGGTTCTGGAAGAAGCCATTGCATTACAGGCTCCGGTACTCATCGAGTGCCAGATCAACTGCGATGACAAGGTGTACCCGATGGTATCACCGGGAGCCCCGATCCAGGACGCCTTTGATGACACCGATCTTAAAATTAAATAGCAGGATGACTTAGAGAACAGAGAGAAGGTCATCTGAATTTTATTATGTCCGTAACAATCCGGGGCAGGTCTTTTTGTGTACTCTGTCTCGGATTGTTATTATATAATTATGAAAAATCTAAGTTTATGAAGAAGGAGGAAGAAACAATGGGAAGAGTCTACAATTTCTCAGCAGGACCAGCCGTATTACCGGAGGAAGTCCTGAAGGAAGCCGCAGAAGAAATGCTTGATTACAGGGGCACCGGAATGTCAGTTATGGAGATGAGCCATCGATCTAAAGCCTTTGAGACCATCATCGAGGAAGCGGAGCAGGACCTTCGGGATCTGATGAACATTCCGGACAACTACAAGGTGCTGTTCCTGCAGGGAGGTGCCCATCTGCAGTTCTCCGCCATTCCGCAGAACCTGATGAAGAACGGTGTAGCCGATTACATCATCACGGGTCAGTGGGCGAAGAAGGCATTCAAGGAAGCGCAGAAATACGGAAAGGCGGTAGCTGTTGCATCAAGCGAAGACAAGACCTTCAGCTACATTCCGGACTGCTCTGACCTGCCGATCGACGATGACGCAGACTATGTATACATCTGCGAGAACAACACGATCTACGGCACCAAATACAAAACCCTGCCAAATACCAAGGGAAAAACGCTGGTGGCGGATATCTCTTCCTGCTTCCTCTCTGAGCCGGTGGATGTGACCAGATACGGCCTGCTTTACGGCGGCGCTCAGAAGAATGTAGGACCGGCAGGCGTTGTCATTGTGATCATCCGCGAGGACCTGATCACGGAGGATGTTCTTCCGGGAACTCCGACCATCTGCCAGTACAAGGTACAGGCAGACGCCAAGTCCCTTTACAATACCCCGCCATGCTACGGCATCTACATCTGCGGCAAGGTATTCAAATGGTTAAAGAAGCGCGGCGGCCTGGAGGCTATGAAGGAGTACAACGAGAAGAAGGCAAAGCTCCTTTACGATTATCTGGATCAGAGCAAACTGTTTAAGGGAACCGTTGCCAAGGAGGATCGTTCCTTAATGAACGTTCCGTTTGTTACCGGAGACAAGGATCTGGACGCTGAGTTTGTCAAAGAGGCAACTGCGGCCGGTTTCGTGAACTTAAAAGGACATCGCACTGTAGGCGGCATGCGTGCCAGCATCTACAATGCCATGCCGATGGAAGGTGTGGAGAAGCTGGTCGAGTTCATGAAGAAATTTGAGGAGGCGCATCAGGCATGAGAAAAATCCATTGCATTAACGCCATTTCCAAATATGGCACAGATCAGTTTACAGAGGACTATCAGCTCACTGGTGAGGTAAATGAGGCGGAGGGCATTCTGGTCCGCAGCGCCTCTCTTCATGAAATGCAGTTTTCCAATTCCCTGCTGGCCATTGCCCGGGCAGGAGCCGGTGTCAATAACATTCCGCTGGAGTCCTGTGCCCAGGAAGGCATTGTAGTTTTTAACACTCCGGGTGCCAACGCAAACGGCGTGAAGGAGCTGGTGCTTGCCGGACTGTTCCTGGCATCCCGCGATATCGTGGGCGGCATCGAGTGGTGCAAAGAGAACAAAGAGGACGCAAACATTGCCAAATCTGCTGAAAAAGCAAAGAAAGCCTTTGCCGGATGTGAGATCAAGGGCAAGAAGCTTGGCGTGGTGGGCCTGGGTGCCATTGGCGCTGAGGTAGCCAATACCGCCATCGCCCTGGGCATGGAAGTATACGGCTATGACCCGTACATCTCTGTCAATGCGGCATGGAGACTTTCACGGGATGTCAAACACACCACCAGTCTGGATACCATCTGTCAGGAGTGCGATTACATCACCCTGCATGTTCCGGCTGTGGATTCCACGAAGGGCATGATCAATAAGGCAGCCATTGACCAGATGAAGGATGGCGTGGTGCTCTTAAACTTTGCCCGTGATGTTCTGGTAAATGAGGATGACCTGGCTGAGGCTTTAAAGGCCGGTAAGGTAAAGAAGTATGTGACCGACTTTGCAAATCCGAAGTCCGTGAATATGGAAAACACCATTGTGATCCCGCACCTGGGCGCTTCCACCGAGGAGTCCGAGGACAACTGCGCGAGGCTGGCAGTTCAGGAACTCATGGATTACCTGGAGAACGGCAACATCCGCAATTCCGTCAACTATCCGGCCTGCGACATGGGCGTGAAGAAGACAGAATGCCGTGTGGCAGTTTTACATATGAATATTCCGAACATGATCGGCCAGATCACCGGAGTGCTGGCTGCCGGAAAGATCAACATTTCCGACATGACAAACAAGAGCCGCGACAAGTTTGCCTATACCCTGATGGATCTGGAGCATACGCCGGATGAAATTATGGTGCAGAAGTTAAATGCCATTGAAGGCGTGCTGAGAGTCAGACTGATCTGATCTTGTGATTTTGAAAATGCCGGTTCCGGTTTCCCGGAAAGGCACCACATTATTTTAAAAGGCTGGGGATATCGAGAAGTCCCCAGCCTTGCTGGTTTCTGGGGAGTCCAAGATCCACGGCGCGCTCCCGCAGAAGGAGCTTTACATCCCGGTTGGACATCTCCGGATGCTGTTCCAAAAGAAGGGCAATGGCACCGGAAACGTAAGGGGTAGCCATGCTGGTACCGCTTTTTACGGCATAACAGCCGCTCCGGCTGCTGCAGCTTGTGATGGCGGCACCCGGGGCCACAATGTCCGGTTTGCAGATGCAGGAGCGGGTGGGACCGCGACCGGAGTAGTCGGACATACGGCTGCCCATGACATTGACCACCTGGTCGTCGTCGGAACAGCCTACTGTGATGACCTTGCGGCTGATGCCCGGCGTGGTGATGGTGCCGCGCTTCGGTCCCATGTTTCCGGCGGCAACCACCACCACAAAACCGGCGTCCCAGATTTCCTCGACACCCCGCACCAGGGCGGAATTTTCACTCATGTTCCGGCCGGAGAAGGAGCCGACAGACACATTGACGATGCGGATGTTGTAGCGGTCTCGCTGCTGCAGGACGGTGTGCAGACCCGCCAGAACATCAGAAATGTAGCCGCCGCCCCGTTTGTCCAGTACCTTGACCGGAACAAGGTGGCATCCCGGAGCGATACCGCAGAACCGTCCCTTACTGGCACTGCCGTCTCCGGCGATGATACCGCATACATGGGTGCCGTGACCGTTGTCATCGTAAGGCAGCCTGCGCCTTTGCACCATATCGAAAAAGGCAGCGATCCGCGCCTGATAATCTTCATGGGGAAAACAGCCGGTATCCAGCACGGCCACGCCGATGCCGCGTCCGGTGGGCCGGTCAGAACTGGATTTGAAAGAAGAAAAGCGGGCCTGACTCATGGGATCCTCCGGCTCCGTTTTACTGTTAGGGTATTCACGGGCAGGGTATCCTGTGCGGATTCCATATTTAAGAATATCTTCATAATCTATTTAAACATTATACAAACATTTCCGTAAGGCTTATGTTATACTAAAGTCAGAAAAAAGATAAACATCTGAACTCCTTAAAACTTTTTTGAAACAAATATGTAAGAAAAAATCCTGTGCAACCATCACGGCACAGGATTTTTTTCCATTTGACACGCTATCTGCGGCATGTTATAGTGAAGGTGCAGTCCAGCGGGCCCTACGGCCATCTGATCATCCGGCGTTTCGCCAGAATCCATTTTTATTGCAGTTGTTTTCATTCAGAATGTGTGCTGCTTTTCTGCTGCACGGAGAACAGCCCAAATTCCTGCGGCTGAACGGAAACAATTTGTTGACATTTGAAGCAGTTTATAATATGATAAAACCATTGAAAAGAACATTTGTTCGCAGTCCGGTATTGCGGCTGCCATGGTTCTGCATTTGGAGGAAGATATGAATAAAGACGATAAATTAAAAGCATTGGACGCTGCCATTACACAGATCGAGAAGTCTTACGGAAAGGGCTCCATCATGAAGCTGGGGGATTCCGGCACCAATATGAATATTGAGACAGTTCCTACCGGTTCCATCAGCCTGGATATCGCACTGGGCCTTGGCGGTGTGCCGAAGGGCCGTGTCATCGAGATTTACGGACCGGAGTCCAGTGGTAAAACCACCGTAGCGCTCCACATGGTCGCAGAGGTGCAGAAGCGCGGCGGCATCGCCGGTTTCATTGATGCGGAGCATGCCCTGGATCCGGTATACGCAAAGAACATCGGCGTAGATATTGATAACCTGTATATTTCCCAGCCGGACAACGGCGAGCAGGCTCTGGAGATCACAGAGACCATGGTTCGTTCCGGCGCGGTGGACATTGTCATCGTGGACTCTGTAGCAGCCCTGGTTCCGAAGGCTGAGATCGACGGTGAGATGGGTGACTCTCATGTAGGCCTGCAGGCGCGTCTTATGTCCCAGGCACTCCGTAAGCTGACTGGTATCATCAGCAAGTCGAACTGCTGTGTCATCTTTATCAACCAGCTTCGAGAAAAGGTTGGCGTTATGTTCGGCAACCCGGAGACAACCACCGGCGGCCGTGCGCTGAAGTTCTATTCCTCTGTCCGCATGGATGTGCGCCGTGTCGAGTCCATCAAGCAGGGTGGCGAGGTTATCGGAAACCATGTCCGTGTCAAGGTTGTAAAGAACAAGATCGCGCCGCCATTCAAGGAGGCAGAGTTTGATATTATGTTTGGTCAGGGTATCTCCAAGGAGGGGGACATCCTGGATCTGGCAGCCAAGGATGACATTGTGGAGAAGAGCGGTGCCTGGTATGCCTACGGCGGAGCCAAGATCGGCCAGGGACGCGAGAATGCAAAGACTTACCTGCGTGAGCATCCGGCAGTCTGTGCAGAGATTGAGACAAAGGTCCGTGAGAAGCATGGTCTTCCGGCAGACGAGGCTGTAGCAGCCCTTGCGGCCGGCGCAGCCGAGGAAGAGGTACAGGATGCAGCATTGGCCGGTGAGGATGCAGAGTAATATATGAAAATCCGGAACATGGAAAGTAAAACCAGGCAGCCTGAACGCATGGTTTCAGAAACCAGAAAGAAATCTGCAGGAAATCAGAACAGGACAGTCCGGGAGTGCGCACTCGCACTCCTGGAGTTTCGTGACCGCACAGAGCAGGAACTGATCCGGAAGCTCCGTGAACGTGGTTACAACTCGGATGAAATTGAAGAGACGGTACTCTTTTTAAAAGAGTACCGTTATTTAGACGATGAGGCTTATGCAGGCCGTTATATCCGTTCCTGCGCCGCAAGAAAAAGCCGCCGTCAGATCCGGGCAGACCTGGAGCGCAAAGGGATATCCCGGGAGGTCATAGACCTTCAGCTTCAGGAGGAAGACGTAGACGAGGACAGCCAGATCCGGAAGTTTCTCGAGAAGAAGGGCTATGAGCCTGGAAAACGCATGGAGTCTGCAGAATATCGGCGCCTTATGGGGGCTTTGGGCCGCCGCGGCTTCTCCGGCGAAGCCATCCGCAGAGTCACGCAGCAGATGCGGGAAGAGCAGGAATTCATCTGATCTGTGACGCAGGATACCTAATGAACTTTTACAAGATTATTGACATAATGCACAAAACAGTTTAAAATTGAAGTGTTGTATTGGTGTACAATGAAAACTAAATAAGGAGGTGCTCCTGTGTCAACGATAATAGCAGTTGTAATTACACTGTGTGTTGTGGCGCCTATTACCTGGGCCGTTGCGACCGCGCATCGGAAGAATACTTACGAAAGCAAGATCGGAACCGCGGAAGAAAAAGCCAGGGAAATAATAGATGAAGCGTTAAAGACGGCAGAGACAAAGAAGCGTGAAGCTCTCCTGGAGGCGAAGGAAGAGTCCATAAAGACTAAGAATGAGCTGGATAAAGAGACAAAGGAAAGAAGAGCTGAACTTCAGCGCTATGAACGACGTGTGCTGAGCAAAGAAGAAAACTTAGACAAAAAAGCAGAGAACATGGAACGGCGGGAAGCCGGACTTGCATCCCGTGAGGAAGCCTTAAACAAGCGAAACAGCGAGGTTGAGTCCCTTTACGAAAAAGGGGTACAGGAACTGGAGCGAATTTCCGGTTTAACCTCCGAACAGGCAAAAGAGTATCTGCTCAGATCCGTGGAGGCAGAGGTCAAGCATGACACTGCCAAAATGATCAAAGAGATGGAGAACAAGGCAAAAGAAGAGGCTGACAAGAAGGCAAAGGAGTATGTGGTTACTGCAATTCAGAGATGCGCTGCAGACCATGTGGCTGAGACAACCGTGTCAGTCGTGCAGCTTCCGAATGATGAGATGAAGGGTCGTATTATCGGTCGTGAGGGCCGCAACATCCGTACCCTTGAGACCATGACCGGTGTAGAGCTGATCATCGACGATACTCCGGAGGCAGTCGTATTATCCGGTTTTGATCCGGTAAGGCGTGAGGTGGCTAGAATTGCCCTGGAGCGTCTGATCGTGGATGGACGTATCCATCCTGCGAGAATCGAAGAAATGGTAGAGAAAGCGCAGCGTGAAGTCGAGACGAATATGCGTGAGGATGGTGAGGCTGCAGCCCTTGAGGTTGGCATCCATGGCATCCATCCGGAACTGATCAAACTGCTTGGTAAGATGAAGTTCAGAACCAGTTACGGTCAGAATGCGTTAAAGCATTCTATCGAGGTTGCCCAGCTTGCAGGTCTGCTGGCCGCAGAGGTTGGAGCAGATGTGCGTCTGGCAAAGCGTGCCGGTTTACTGCATGACATTGGAAAATCCATTGACCATGAGATGGAAGGCTCCCATGTACAGCTTGGTGCAGATCTTTGCAGAAAGTACAAAGAGTCTCCTACTGTCATCAACGCAGTAGAGTCCCATCATGGTGATGTTGAGCCGCAGGGTCTGATTCCATGCCTGGTACAGGCTGCAGATACTATTTCCGCAGCAAGACCTGGTGCAAGAAGAGAAACTGTGGAGACATATACCAACAGATTAAAACAGCTTGAAGAAATCACAAACTCCTTCAAGGGAGTTGAAAAGTCCTTCGCTGTCCAGGCTGGCCGTGAAGTTCGTATCATGGTTATCCCGGAGCAGGTAAGTGACGATGACATGGTTCTGATGGCACGTGAGATTTCCAAGCGCATCGAGGATGAGCTGGAATATCCGGGTCAGATCAAAGTCAACGTGATCCGCGAGTCCCGCGTGACAGATTACGCAAAGTAATCGTTTATATGCGGACAGCAGCAAAGTATCACAGCAGAAAAGCAAGACCGGTATTGAGAAAATACCGGTCTTTTTTCTTACATCTTTTAGTAGAAACTTACGAATCAGCAGGGCATCTTGACATTGGAAAAGAGATGTAATAGAGTGAAACTGTAATAATCCAGATCCATAGAAAAGAGAGTGGGGAAGATGATGAGTAAAAAGAAAATGATTGGTATGATTACCATCGCGGCCCTTATGGCAGGGTTGATGGCAATGCCGGTTATGGCGGCAAGCAGAAAGAAAATTAAATCCGTAAGCCTGAAGGTAGAGGCATCTATTACGCCGGAAACCAGGATTGGCTCGGAAGATGTTGACGTAGAAGTAAAAGACAGTGCCAAGTATTCCTACGATACCTACGAGGTAAACAACACTGGATTTGAGTGGGTGGCTACCGATGTTCCGGAGCTTACCATTTACCTGCGGGCGGAGGATGGCTATTATTTCGCGGTCACGAAAATGAGCGACGTCAAGGTAGATGGCGCAACTCTTGTGAAAGCCTCCAAGCAGGATTCCTCAGAGACTTTAAAGGTGGTAGTAAAGCTGCCGTCCCTTTCGGAATATGTGGCAGATTTCTCTGAGGAGGAGACGGTAACCCTGACCAATAATGGTTTTGCAGTCTGGGATCCGATTCCCGGAGCGGGCAGCTATGAGGTGATGGTGTACCGTGACGGCAACGCAGTGGGCGTGACGGCACGTACCGCTACAGAAGCGAATTATAGCTTAAAGAACGATGTGACCAGAGCGGCTAACTACCAGGTAAAGGTCCGCCCGGTGAATGGAGAGAACGCTTCCAATAAGGGCAAATGGGTAGAGTCCAACATTGTTTATTACAACGCAGACCAGGTGAAAGCAATCCGTGCGGGAGAGGCAGGCGGACTGCCGGTATCCGGTGAATGGATGAGTGATACAACCGGCTGGTGGTATCAGCACAGCGATGGAACCTACACAAAGAATGCCTGGGAAGAAATCAACGGCAAGTGGTATATATTTGATGAGAACGGATATATGAGAACCGGTTGGATTGACTGGAATGGTGAGCGTTATTACTGCGACAATTCCGGAGCGATGCTGAGAAATGCCACAACCCCGGATGGTTATATCCTGGACTATGACGGACGAATCAAAACAGATTAAGAAAAAAACAGATTAAGACAACAAACAGGAAAAACAGAAAAAACAGAAAAAACAGAAAAAAACAGGATCAGACTGGTTGAACATATCGCATATGCCAGATCAGGCCCCGCCGGGAATGGCGGGGTCTTTCATGTCCAGAACCCGGGAATACTCCTTTGTTTCCGGGTTTTTTACTGTTTCGGAGCGGTTCAGCTGCAGAAACTTGATGATCTCGTAGCAGTTGATCCAGATCTCATTGTTCCCGTCCTTCTGAGATTCATCGAAGATCAGCTGCATGCCGAAATGAAGATGCGGTTCTTCGATGTTGTTGGTGTTTTCCGTGCGGCTGTAACCGGTGCGGCCCAGGTAGCCGATCACATCACCGGCCTTGACAATACTGCCTTCTTTCAGGGACTTGTGGTAAGGATAGTTCTTTCGCAGGTGTGCATAGTAATAGTAGCGCTTTTTGTCAAAGCTGCGGATGCCAAGGCGCCAGCCACCATACTGATTCCATCCGATGGCTTCCACATAGCCGGATTCCACGGCAATGATGGGGGTCCCGACCTGTCCCATCATGTCATGCCCCAGGTGCTGCCGTTTAAAGCCATAGCTGCGGGAGGCACCGAAGTCATCAAAATCCTGGTACGGAAAGTATCGGGCAATGGGAGAAAATGCCTTGAGACCGTATTTGTGAACCCAGTGAAAACGGGGAGATGCGTTTGGGGTGGCGGAGTCAGCGTTGGCGGCGAAGCCGGAGTCGGGGCTGGAATCAGAGCCAGCGCCTGTATTTTCCGGAACAGGCTCCTGGATCTCATAGGTTCCCACCATGCCGCCCAGCACCGCCGTGTAGGCTTCCAGATAATACGCATAGTATTTCATGCCATCCGCCAGGGATTCCATGGTGGTGCCATTCTGGAGCTCTTCTGCCAGGGAATCCATGTCTGAAGCCTTGTAGCGGGAAAAATCACCGCCGTAGCGAGCAGCAAGATATGCAAGCAGTTCCACCCAGTTCAGGTGGCAGTCAGAGGTGTAGCTGTCAACATCCAGCCGAAGTGCCTGACGGAGCGCTTCATTGGAGACTGTGAAATCCACCCAGTGGATAAAGTCTTTTTTCTTTTCCGGAGTCGTTTCCGCATCGGAAGGCGAGGCACCCGGAGAGACCGCAGCGACCGTGGATGACTGGAAAAGCTGCGGAAGAGGTACGGGGGAGAAGTGGGAGCAGAGAAGCATGGCCAGGGTCAGGATCTCTGCGCAGACCAGAAATTTTGAAAAACGATAAACCTGCGTGCGCAATAAGAAAAGGACACTGCACTGATCCAAGCGCGTGTCCTTATTGTGATTTTGCTTTGGACTGATCATATATCCAAACCTCCCGGGAAAGATGAAAGCACAGCGGTCCGGTCAGACGGAGGGCTGATTTCTATCATTTTATGCTGGGGTGGCCAGTCATATGCGGCAGGATCAGTCAAGCGGTAAGATATCGCGGTCTTCCGGTACATACAGGTTTCCGTGATAGTAAGCTTTTCCCTCTGCCATATAAAGCTCTTTTCGCTTTCCGACAGATTTGTCCTCGGTATGCCAGAGCACCAGGTTCGGAATATGGAGGCTTTCTGCCAGTTCCGCCGCGTCCTTGACGGTGCTGTGGTGCTTCTCATATGGTTTGAAACGGTCGCACTCGTCATAGAGACAGAATGCCTCATGAAGCAGCCAGTCGCTTCCCTTTACGTAAGGCTCGCAGGCCGGATTGTAAGGCTCATCGCCGGCGCAGGTCAGCTTTTTGCCATTTTTCAGGACGGTTGTGAAACCAAACTGTCGGGCTTTGGTGGAGTGGATGTCGAAAAAGGTGACATCGTAATCCAGAATATGTAAGGTTTCTCCGTCGTGGACCGGAATCAGGTGGATACGGTCACCGATGAGACGGTAGAATTTGTCCTGCAGGGTCAGCTTGCAGAAGGTATCAATGGTAGAAACCAGGCCATCATGGCAGTAGATCCGGAAATCTCCATCGTATTTGCCGTTTTTCATGCGGGTGGCAATGAAGCGTACCAGCCAGATAACACCGAGAATATGGTCGGTGTGTTCATGGGTTACAAACAGATGGTGGATCTGCGGGTAATCAATCTTCATATCCTCGAGAATGCGAAGGATTCCATTGCCGCCGCCGGCATCGACCATGAAATACTGGTCACCGTCCCGCAAGGCAAAACAGGTATTGTAATAATGTGTGGCGTTGGCGTTGCCGGTTCCAAACACATAAAGTTCTTCCATATTATAAACACTCCTTATCATTTAAAGAAACAGTTTTATAACAACTTTGCAATTTACCGTATTTATGGTACTATACATCTAGGAAAAATGCAAGCTGAGAGGAGGCATGGCACTTTGAGCAAAGAAGAATTTCTCCGGGGACTGGAGAACGCACTTTCCGGCAATGTTCCGCCGACGGTCGTTCGTGACAATCTCCGTTATTATGATGATTATATCCGTTCCGAACGCCGGAATGGCCGGACGGAAGATGATATTATGGAAGAACTGGGGGATCCGCGTCTGATTGCCCGCACAATTCTGGATACCACACCGCAGGCTGCGGAGGGAGAGTACGAGGAGTATCACCCGTTCAGCAGTTTTTCCGGAAACAGCGGCAGAAGCAGCCGCCAGGAGGCAGAAACACAGCAGACAGAGCAGGGGAGCTATCGCGGAAACATCCATTATTATGACTTGAATAAATGGTACTGGAAGCTTCTGGCAGTTGTCATCGTGATCGTGTTCTTTACGCTGGTCATCACCATTGTAGGCGGATTACTGAGTCTGATCATTCCGCTGCTGCCGGTGATCGGTATTGTGATCCTGGTGATGTGGATTGTCCGGGGGCCACGGGGCTGAGAAAGGTCATTTATTGCCATTATATATTAAGGGGAAAAGCTGGTTCGCAGAATCTGTGACCAGCTTTTTTGGTGCCAGAAATGCCGGGAAATGTCAGGATTGCGCATTTATCACAGAAAGTTTAATGAAATTATTAAGAAATAGTAAAATATGCCCAGATTGCTTGACTCACCAGCGTCACACGTGTATAATCTGTTTGTAACATAGTTAACAATTATGTAATATTTAGAAATAAATAATTCACGATTGGAGAGCGGTTCATGAAGAAAACAGTATTATACATAGCAGCAGTGCTGGCAGTATCAGGTGGTTTGATGTGGCAGAAACCTATGGTTGCACACGCAGAGCCAGAGGTTATCCAGGAAGCTCCGGTTTCTACTGTACTCGAAGCGGCAACGGAAGAGGATTCTGACGAGGACAATGGACCGGCTCCGGAGATCCAGGCAGCAAAGAAACTGGAAGAAGAACTGGAGGCGGCAGAAGAGGAAGCAGCCGAGGCAGCCGCACAGACCCAGACAGCACGCCAGAATCTTGTGAATTACGCTCTTCAGTTTGTAGGCGGTCCGTACCGTGCAGGCGGCAACGATCCGCGTACCGGTGTTGATTGTTCCGGGTTCGTGCGTTATGTCATGCAGAACGGTGCAGGCATCAGCATGAACCGTTCCTCCGGTTCTCAGGCTACCCAGGGCCATGCAGTAAGCTCCAGCCAGATGCAGCCGGGCGATCTGTTATTCTATTCCGGTGGTTCCGGCATCAATCACGTAGCTATGTATATCGGAGACGGAAAGATTGTACATGCTTCTACCTATGCAACCGGGATCAAGATTTCCAAGTGGAATTACCGCGATCCGGTAAAGATCATCAGTATGTTTTAAATGACATTGCTTTTTCCCTGCATTTCCAGTATAATGGAGCGGAAGAATGCTGATCCCCTTAAATCAGATTCTTCAACCTTATTAATTATTTATACTCCCTAACGAAAGCCGGACAGCTCCCCCTGTCTGGCTTTTTCGTTGTATGATAGGAAAGACCACCTGGCGTCGTTTCTTTATAAAAAAGACAAAGACTGAAGTCTGTGAACTGCCGGATATGACAATTTCCTGGAAATAACAGACAGAGGAGTGCCGGTATATTTGGGCTGCAAATCCGCATACTAATTCCGTAACAATTTACAGTTCAAACAGGAGGCAATCATTATGAGAGATCATTACAGTGATATGGACATCAGCAGAAACTGCCATACTTCCAATTCCATGGATGCTGAGAAGGACAGTACCCGGAATACCGGCTGCAATTCCGTTCAGAACAGTGCACGGAATACCGGCTGCAATTCTAACCAGAACAGGGCCCGGAACTCCAGCCGTAATTCCAGCCAGAACAAAGCTCAGAATACCGGTCGCAATAATATGGACAACAGCAGCAGAAATTAAAAACGGACTCTGGGTACAATGCGATAGCCCAATAATCGAACACGACAAACCGGAATCAGCGGACGCACCACAAATGCGCCCGCTGATTTTCTGCTGCGTTGCATATCGGGGAGGCACCGGTGGCGCATCCGCTGATTGTTCTGGTAAGATTGGTTACAGTGTCAAAAGTCTGAGTCCACGACATGCTTGCATGTCGGTGGAGGA